>CAIVXW010000040.1 GCA_903910005.1 uncultured Methylococcaceae bacterium | reverse complement strand
GGCGTCATGACCAGAAAATCAAACAGCGAGCTTTGGCCGCGGAATACCGTAATGTTGCTGACAGCCTCAACCGTTCCCTGCTTCATCCAGTCCAGAAAGCGGGCGGCCAGCAATTCATGTGAATTGAGATCGACCCGGATGATGTAAAACAGCAACCCACGGGCCAGGCCTTCCTCGGCCATGCGGACACTGTCGGGTGTCATCACCGCATGAAAGGCCGTCGGCAACCCAAGCCGCATTTCAATGCCCAGCGGGCTTACGGTATCGCTCAGGGTGAAACTGAGTTGGCCGGCCTCTGCCATCAGTGATTCAAACCCGGTTGAATCCAGCACCTCCCCCTGATCTGACGCGCTGGTCAGATCGGCAAAACACTGCATAAAGCGACGGGTCAGGGCCAGCAAGGGTTCGCCCATGCTTATTTCACCGGCCCTGACCCGTTCAAACAGGTCAATCAGAACCATGCACAGGTCTTCGGCCGCACTGACCCCGTACTGGCGCGACGCATAATGGAGGCGACGCAGACACACATTCAGCGATTCATCCGGCATTTCGAGGCGAACGGCTGCTGCGTCCAAGCCTTGCAAAAGGGTGTGTATTTCCTGCAGGGTTGCCTCAACCCGTTCGGTACACCACAGTTGCATGATGGCTGCGGCATCAAGCGGCAGATCAGTACGTCCGGCCAGTGCCAGATTCTGGATGGCCGCCAGGGTCTCGTACAAGGCGAATTCCATCGCTTCAAATGAGGCGTGATCGAAGCCTCGGGCCTTGAGGCATTCAAGGTAATCACGGATGACCGGAACCGGCCCGGGGAAACCGCCCTCCCCTGTTGCAGTCAGCAGTTCATCCAGTAGGGTTACCAGGGAGTCAACCGGGTGCCGGGGATCGTCCCGGAATGATGATGCCACCGCTGACAAGGCGTCCAGCAAGGGCTGGATGCGGGCAAAGAATGCCAGAGCCTGTTCGCCATAGGGCAGGTCGTCCGCTCCCGGTTCACCGGCCTGCACGACCGCATCGGGTAGGGTCACGCTGTCGCCAAAGTCATGCCGGGCCATGGCCACAAACTGATCAAGCCAAGCCTGTAATTGCGGGAAATCCGGGAAATCAATGGCCTGACAGGTCTCAAGAGCCTGCTCCCAGTGGGTGAATCCCAACTGGCTGGCGGCATGGCCCAGTTGCCCGGCGGCATCGGCCAGATCAGCCGTCACTGCCAGCAAGTTGGCCGGGTCGGTAGAAACGGCTGATTGCAACCGGGCCAGAAAATCGCCCGCCATTTCGGCGTAGATTTGCCGGTAAACCGGATCGTCAGCCAGACAGACCGGCTCCGCACCGGTGTCATCGAACAGTATGGCCCCAATGTCGTCGTCGGCGTCGTCGCCCGCTGGGTCAGGGACTGATTCGACCGGATCGTCCGGGAGCGGCAGTAGCTCCACCGCTGTCGGCAGTGTCGGCGTAACAGCCGATTCCGGCCCGGTGTCGGCGGCAGCCAGCGGCAGTTGGCCTGGTTTGCGCCGGGTAAATTCGAGTCGCAAACGCTCGGCCAGGCCGGTGGATGCGGTGGGGGCGACATCCCCCCGGTTCAGCAACGAATCCTCCAGCATACCCCGGAGGACATCGACGGTCTCCAGCATCAGGCTCAGGAGGGAAGCATCCAGCACGACCGCTTCATCCCGCACCAGGCCGATTAAATCCTCGGCCAGATGGGCGCGGGATTCAATGACGGCGAGTGCCATGACCCGGGCATTGCCCTTGAACGTATGCAAGGCCCGGAACAGGGCGGCAATGGCCGTGGTATCCGGCCCTCCCCGCTGGAGATTCAGTAGCAGGGTTTCCGCCTCATCCAGCGAACGGTGGCCTTCTTCCGCGTACAGTTCCCAGACTTCATCAAGTTCATCCGACATTGAGGCACTCCAGCGAGGGGTATCAGCTTATCCGGCCAGTTTTCGCATAATGGTGACCAGTTCCTGTCCGCGCTTGTCTTCCAGATCCATGGAAACAGCCCCGGAGGGTTTGGTAACGATGGCATCGGCTCCGAGTGAACGGGCCTTGGCGGCATGGGGGGAACCCGCCAGTGCCACTGAAGACAGGATGATAACCTTGGCCTTGCTTTTGAGTTTGGCAAAACGGAGAAACGCCAGGCCGTCCATTTCCGGCATCTCAATGTCGAGCAGAATCAGAGCCAGATCCGGGTGTTTGTCCAGTGCGGTCAAGGCTACCTTGCCGTTTTCAGCCATGACAGCCACCTCAAATCCGGGAATTTTCTCCACGAAGGAACGGATTACCGTACGCATCATAATGGAATCATCCACGATCATTACTTTCTTTGACATGGTTCGGGTGACCTCTTATTTACCCCAGGGCATGATGGGAACCGTCGAGACACTGTTGGCGGGTGCTCCTTCGATCAGTTTGCGACTGATGGCCAGATAGACCAGGGTGCGGTGGGGGGCGTCCAGCAGACGAATCACGCGGGTGGACTTGAAGAAAATTGAGGTGTCTTCGTCGAAGACATTCTCTTCCTTCGGCAAACTGTCGGGCAGGGTAATAGGCCCGGTTTGACGACAGGCCAGGGAGAACTGGGACGGGTCTTCCGCCAGCCCCAGTGACCCGGCGACCCCACCGGTCTTGGCCTGACTGACGTGACAGGTCACGCCCGGTACACGGGGGTCGTCAAAGGCATTGACACAAACCTGATGGTTGGCACCGATCAGCTTCCAGGCAGTGGTTACACAGCCAACCGGGTCGGCTGCCAGGGTAGTACTCCCCAACAGGACAGATAACGTCAGCAAAATTTTTTTCATCGAAAGCTGCTCTTGGGTTGTTTTGAAAAAATCCAGTCTTTGCCGGGTCAACCGGGCTCTCGGGTTTGAACCCTCAAGCCCTTCCCCTTGCAGCAGGCAGGGGAGATTGAAGCCGGTCTCGAATGAAATGGGCGGTCAGGGATCGGGTGTGGTGCGTTGAGGCAATACCCGTCCGATCAGGCTGTGATTCCCTTCAGTGCTGCGACCGGTGTCTTCCTGAGCGGTTCTGGCCAGTATCGCCAGACCGGCCTGCCGCAAATTGTGCCGGTTTTGTTCCAGTTGGTTCAAGCCAGCCAGCACTTGATCCTCCAGTTTGCCCAGTGCCAGCCGGATGCCATTGCGTAAACCCCGAATGGCACTCCGCTCAGCAGAGGGGGTCAGGAGACGGTTGAGAAAAAAGGGAACCAGCCAGGCCAGGATAATCAGGAAACTGCTGTGTATGGCAAAGTCCACGCCCAGCCAGGCGGCTTGATGCTGCACGCCCTGGCGGTAGCCGTCCACCACCTGAAAGGATACCCAGCCCAGCGCGGATAATGGCAACAGCACTGCCAGAAATCCGGTAAACGCCAGCAAACCGCGCTGCAGGGCATGGCCTGGCCGCAGAAGGGCCTGACGTAAACCGCGCTGGGCCTCACCCAGTACCGTGGGTTCGACCTGGCCGTTAATGGTGTCCAGGGCTTGCCGGAGTGGTTGGGTTGCCAGACCGCGCTGACCGGCTTCCACCAGGAGTTGCTCCATGACAGCACGCCACTGGCTGTCGGCCCAGTCATCCCACAGGACAACCGGGCGGGATGGCTTGGGTGTCGCCGGCTCGGCTGAAGGTGCTGACAGCAGTTGTAGGCGTTTCTTCAGCGGACTGGCTTCGCGCCCGACAAACTCGCGGGCCACGTTGCGGATGGGCCAGTCCAGTCCCTCGACGATGCCCTTCAGTCCGGATTCAAGGCGGGCGGCCAGGAACGATGCCAGCCCGGTATAGCCTTCAGTATTTCCCAGTTCATTCAAGGCATCACGCAGGCTCTCGCTCAGGGCTTCCAGACGGATGGCATCAGCCCGGTGTTCCAGTTGGCTCAACACGTGACGGTTGGTTAATTCATCCAGGAGACGTTGCAGTCGTGCAAAATCATCCGTCTTGCGCTGTTCTTCGGTGTCGCGGCAATCGGTACGCAAGATGACGGGATCGACAAAACCGGCCCGGATCAGTAACTGCTGAAAATCCTGGTACTGTATCTCATGACCCCTGTCCCACTGGTTGATGACAAACAACCAGGCGTGACGGTCTCCGTGGCTACGCAGCAACCGCCATCCCTGGTCGTCGCGGTAACGCTCGGGGCTGACCACATAAATCACCACATCGACATGAGGCAGCCAGGCCAGCACCAGATCACGGTTGCCCTGCTCCACACTGTCGATATCCGGCATATCCACCCACAGTACATGCCGTCTGTCATCATTGTGATGGATGGCCTGACGCACCTGTTGCAGCGGGCAGCCCGGCGGCAGATGCAGGCGGGTGACCGATTCGTGCAGATACAGGGAAATTTCCCGCGAGGTGGGTCGCTCTACACCGGTGCGGGCAACTGCCTGACCCGCCAGCCGGTTCAGCAGGGTGCTTTTGCCTACGCCGGTTCCACCAAAGAAAGCGGCCACCAGGGGGCGGTCAATCTGACCGGCAAACAATGAGGCCGGACCGCGCTGTTCCAGTTCGTTGAGTGTTTTGAGTGCCGCAGCACTCAGCCAATGCTCCTGTCGCGCCCACTCGGCCCACTCCCGGGCTTGCTGCAGCAACGATTCATACGTCATGGGGACAACTCACCGGTTGGGGTATCCTGAGTTCGGAATTCTGCATTCGGAGTGTTTGCAATACTTCATCCAGTGCCAGTGGCGGGCGATTCCAGGGTATGTGCAACCAGTAGGTTTCATTGTGGGAGGAACGGGGGACAATCTCGCTGACAATGCCCTTTTCCAGAAACTGGCGTTGGGCGGATTCGGCCTTTTCCCGGGTTTCGTGCAATCCCAGCGAAATGGCTCCCTGCAATTCTCCCTTGTTGAACAGCCAGAAATCCTTGACGCCCTTGTCCAGCAACATCTGCCGTCTGGCTTTGGCCACCTCCATGTTCTCGGCCTTGGGAACGAGTACCCACCAACTGTCATTGCGGGCTTCACTGCGGGGGATGATCCTGATTCCGGGAGCCTGTGGCAACATCAATTGCTGGAGTTCAGTCGCCTGGGCCGAGGTGGGATACGGCCCAATTTCAAGGCAGTTGCCGGGAAGGGCCAGTGAGGATGCGGGCGGGGTTGGTACCGTGTCGGTTTTTATGGGCGCAGCAGGCCTGAGTGACGACGGCCGGGACTCACCGGTGAGGACGATGGATTGGATGGTTCCGGGTAACACCAGGTCTTTGCTGCTGGCTTCAGTGACAGGCGGGTGTCGGTAGCCGGTCTCCCAAAAAAACAGCAGCAAATTGGCCACTACGACCAGAAAAAACAACATGTGCATGTGACACTCTCGCCATTCAGCAACTGTCAGCAACCGATTCAGCCAGCCAGTGCAGCCCTTTCAACACCAGATCAGGTTCCACCTGGCAGGGTAGGGTCAGATGCCTTGCCAGCAACCCGGCGTCTCCGCCGGTCAGAATCAGGCGACTCCCCTCGCCGTTGCCGTCATGACAACGGGCGAATCGGGTGTAAACCCGTTCAATCAGGCCCAGACAAGCCTCAACACAGCCTGCCATCATCGCTTCTTGCGTATTGGTCGCCAGGCAACCCTCAAGCGGCATCAGCGGTACGGTCATGTCAGCAGGTTGGGGAATATGGCGGAGTTGTTCGGCCCCCCGAGTCAGGGTCTGGTGCATGAGCCTCAGCCCCGGACTGATGATACCGCCCTGATGCCGCCCCAGACCGTCGAGGGTGTCGAGGGTCAATGCGGTACCACAACCCGCCACACAGACCGGTTGCAGGCACAACCGACGGGCTGCAATCAGCGACAACCAGCGATCCACCCCCAGGCGGGCCGGTTCAGTGTAGGCATTGACTACCCCCAGGGCTTCCGGGGTAGTGCGGGCATGGTACAGCGGACAATCCCATTGTTGCCGAAGCCATGACTCGACTGCCACTGCCACCCCGGAACCGGCTACACAGGCCATCCATACCTGCCCGGGTCGATCCAGCGTTCGCCACGCTGACGTCAACAGGGCGTCCAGGCTGTGCGGATGGGTAGGAATCGGCTCACCCGGAACCGGCACATCGCCACCCGTAATGGCCCACTTGATCCGGGTATTGCCGATATCGAGTAGCAGACGCCCGATTGCCACGCCGTTTCAGCGACGCCCTGGCGGCATGGGCGGCATACCGCCTTTGGGTAATTTGCCCTTGGCACCCTTGAATAACTCCAGCAGATTTTTCTTCTTGAAGGTTTTCATCATCTTTCTGATTTGCTCAAACTGTTTGAGCATGGTGTTGAGTTCCTGAACATCAATGCCAGCCCCCCGGGCAATCCGGTTCTTGCGGGAGGGATTGATGATTTCGGGCTGGCTCCGTTCCTGGCGGGTCATGGACTGAATAATGGCAACATGGCGAAATACTTCCTTGTCGTTCACCTTGCTTTTGACATCCTGTGGCAAGCCTGACATGAAGGGCAGTTTTTCCATAACGGCCATCATCCCTCCCATTCGCTGCAACTGCATTAATTGTTCGTAGTAATCATCCAGGTTGAAGGGTTTGCCTTTTTGCAGTTTCTTCATCAGGCCTTCAGCCTTGGCCTTGTCGAGGTTACGTTCGACTTCTTCCGCCAGGGTGAGGATGTCGCCCATGCCCAGAATACGGGAGGCGATCCGGTTGGGATGGAACCGTTCCAGGGCTGTGGATTTTTCACCCATGCCAATGAACTTGATGGGCTTGCCGGTGATGTAGCGCACTGACAGGGCGGCCCCCCCCCGGGCATCGCCGTCGGCTTTGGTCAGGATGACCCCGGTCAAATCCAGTGCCTCACCAAAGGCTTTGGCCGTGTTGGCCGCATCCTGACCGGTCATGGCATCCACCACGAACAGGGTTTCTATGGGCTTGATCGTGGCGTGCAACTGGCGGATTTCATCCATCATTTCCTCATCCACGTGCAGGCGACCGGCCGTGTCCAGTATGAGGACATCCTTATATTTACGGCGGGCCAAATCAATGGCTCCCCGGGCAATGTCGATTGGATGCTGGGAAGGATCACTGGGGAAAAAGTCGACCCCCACATCTGCCGCCAGGGTTTGCAGTTGCTCTATGGCGGCGGGTCGGTACACGTCAGCACTGGCCACCATCACCGAACGCTTTTCGTTTTCCTTGATCCAGCGGGCCAGTTTAGCCACCGTGGTGGTTTTACCGGCACCCTGCAAACCGGCCATCAGAATGACGGCGGGTGGTTGGGTGGCAAAACTGAGCGGTTCGCCCTCCTGGCCCATGATGGTGACGAGTTCGTCGTAAACCACCTTGATAAAGGTCTGGCCTGGCGTCAGGCTACCGACCACCTCCTGCCCCACCGCCCGTTGTTTGACCTGGGTGGTGAATTCCTTGACCACCGGCAGGGCCACATCGGCCTCCAGCAGGGCGGTTCGCACCTCTCCCAGTGCTTCCTGTATATTGTCGTCAGTCAGTCGTCCCTGGCCGCTGATCTTCTTGAGTGTCTGGGTAAAGCGTTCTGTTAAATTATCAAACATGTGAAAAAACCTGGGTCAACCTGTAACAATTCCGTCCGAACTTCATCTTGATGCCACATTATGCCAGACTAAGGGGAGGAGAGCATATTTCATGAACGCAACCACACTGAGCCTGTTCGCCATCATTGCCTATATGGCTGCTACCATCGGCACGATCCGTTCCCTGCGGTTTGACTATCGAAGCAGCAAACACCCGCCAGGTATTCGGGCAGGCATACTGGCTTTGGGCTGGCTGGCCCTTATTCCACATGGCGTACTCTGGCTGGGGTCGATCCAACCGGAGACCGGTCTGGACTTCAGCCTGCTGAACGCGCTGTCGCTGGTTTCAGGGGTGGCCGTGCTGATGCTGTTGCTGGCGGCGGCCTTCAAGCCGGTCGACAAACTTGGCATCGTTATTTATCCGCTTGCGGCGGTAATTCTGGCCCTTAAACTGGGCATCCCGGCGGCAAGCCATGGTGTCCACAATCATTCGTGGCCCATGACGGTACACATTTTGTCATCCATGCTGGCCTTTAGTCTGCTTAACATCGCGGCAATGCAGGCCTTGTTGCTGGCCTTGCAGGATCGCGGACTCAGAACCCGGCAGATGGCATCGCCCCTGATCCGCTCGCTACCGCCGCTGCAAACCATGGAAAACCTGCTGTTCCAACTGATTGGGGGTGGTTTCGCGCTGTTGACGGTATCGCTCGGCAGCGGATTTATATTTCTGGAAAACATGTTCGCCCAGCACCTGGCCCACAAGACGGTATTGTCCATTCTGGCCTGGGTGTTTTTTGCGGTGGTACTGGCAGGGAGGGTGCGTTACGGCTGGCGCGGACAGGTGGCCATTCGCTGGACACTGGGAGGTTTTATTTCGCTGATGCTGGCCTATCTGGGCAGCAAGCTGGTACTGGAGTGGATTCTTCAGCGCGGATGAAACACCCGGGCGGCATGTCAGGCTGAGTCGTCAAAATAACTGCGGTATTCGCGTTCGGCCTGGGCGGCATTGTTGAGTTGCCGGAGTTCACGGGCTACCTGACCGCGCTCGCGGGCAAGGGATTCGACCAGGGTTTCATTCAGTGCCAGGGCGACCCGCATTCGTTCCAGCACCGGTTCAAGCGTCGCCCGGTCTGAAACCGCCGCCAGTGCTGCTGACAGTTCATCCAGCAAGCCTAAACGTTCGATTTCCGTACGCTCTGCCTCATCCCACTGACCCGCCGCGACAACCGCTGCCAGATGGCCGGTCAGTTGCAGGACGCGGTCAATCTGCTGAAGCAGATCAGGCTGATCGGGATCCGGGCTGCTCAACTTTTGCCGACGACCTGGCTGCGTATGCCGTCCCAACCGCTTTGAATCTCGGCCAGCAAATACTTCACTTCCTCAAACAGGGCGTCATCATTGTTGGCACCCGCCATGAACAGTTGCTGGCTCATGTAGGCATAAAGGCCGTCCAGATTTTTGGCAATCTCTCCGCCCTGCTCTACATTCAGACAGGATTGCAGGTACGCCAGTATCTCGATGGACTGGCTGACGGCCTTGCCCTTGACGGCGTGATCTTTCCGCTGCAAAGCCCCCCTGGCTATGGCAATGCGCTCCTGCAACCCGCCAAACAACATGGAAATGAGGCTATGCGGATCGGCATACACACCGCCGGCTTCGACGTAGGTTTGTCTGTATTCGTTCAGGGCATGGCTGGCGGATCTCATGGTTCAGGACTCTCGTAAGACTAATTTTGCTTGTTGGCGGCATTAAGGGCAGTGATTTGCTGGGTCAGGTAGGTACTGGTCGCCTGTAACTTGCCCATCATGGAATCCATTGCGTTGAATCGGATGTACAACTGCCGCTGGTAGGTTTCCATGCGGGTTGATAAATCGGTACGCTGGCGGGTAATGTCGGTGATGGATGTGCTTAAACCCTTGGTACGAACCGCCAGCATACCGTTGTTGTCCAGTGCAGCGGACAAGACGCTGTTTATTTGTTCCATGATGCCACGGGTAAAGTCGACGGTTCCGCGTGTACCGGTTCGCGACCCCTCCATCAGCAGGCTCAACCCCTTGGCAGAACCGCTAATGGCGGTCAGAACCTGACCGTCCCCCTCGGCCACTTCGCCGTTAATCGTCCCTGTCACATTATGACCGGCAACACCGACACCGGTTGCCAACCCCAGGGAAGCAGACAACTGGGCATTGATCCCGGTGATTTCGACCTGGGACGATGCGCCATATGAATTGGACTGAATCTGGAACTGGTCGTTACTGAAACTTACCTTGACGGCAGTTCCACTCAATCTGAGTGTGCTGTCGCCATTGATGCGGGTCTGTAATTCAGCAGCCAGTTCGCTCCCCGACGCATAACTTGTCGGCGTCAAGGTGATGCTGCCGGACTGCACACCGTTCACCTTGATTTTCAGGCTGTTGTTGGGTTCACTCACCGCCAGGGGAAAAACACCGCCGACTACGCTTGAACCACTCAACAATCCCTGGCTGGCTGACTGGGTGACCTCTACGCCATACTGGCCTGCCAGCGTGTCCCGTGTGCTGCTGACATACAGGTTTGAACTGTCGCTCGGTCGCCCGGTTACGGCAAACAAGGCGGCAACAGCGGTACGATCTGTGGCATACGCCTTACTCAGTTTGGCACTGTCGAAACTCAGGGTACCGTCTTTCTGAGTGGTGATTCCGATGTCGGCCAGACTGCGGGTCGTCCCGGTCAACCCCGTCACAGTTTTACCCAGTTCAGCCCTGAGGCGCGACATGGTATTGATGACGGTAGACTCTCCCAGCAAAATGCCGGCGGTTCGGGTTTGGGGATCATAGGTGGCTGCGGTGCTGACGTTCCGGGCCAGTTCATTGAATTTGTCCACAAAAGTACTGACGGCAGTTTTGACGTCGGTATCCGCATAACTGACATCCAGTGAAACGAATTTACCCACCTGGGCCTGCTGCAAGTTAAGCGTAACGCCCTTCAGGGCGTCCGTGATGGTATTGGTGCTGCTGTTCACAGCCAGTCCGTTAATCGACAACTGGGCATCCTGAGCTACCTGATTCTGGGTCAGGTGGGTCGCCGTCTGGTTGAACGCCAGTGCCGACAAGCCCAGGTTATCGGTATTGTTGCCATCAGAAGTGTCTGTTACCGCTATTTGCAGGCTGTTTTTGGCACCGCTATCAGTGCTGTTCAACACCAGTTGATGGCCGCTGCCATTATAAACGATGGACGCCGTGACACCCGCTGCCGATTTGTTGATGGCATCACGAATCCCGGTCAGGGTGTTGTTTGAATCGTCAATGGTGAGGGTCAGGGTACCCTTGTCAGGATTCTGGGTGAACCCCGCATAAGTATCAGTACCCGCGTCGTACTGGGTTGTGCCGAATTTGATGGTCAGGGTTCCTGAACCCACCACCGCGCTGGCAGAATCATGGCTTTTACTGGACAAGGCATGGTTTTGGGCCAGTCGTTGCACCTCCATTCGGTACTTGCCGGCATCGGCATTGATACCTGCAGTAGCCGTCAGTACCGTGTTGTCACTGGAAGTTGCGCTGACTTTCTGAAAGGTCTGAGCCTTACCCAACACCGCCAAACTGTCCCTGACCGCAGACAGGGCACTTTTGAATGAACCGTAGGCGGAAATCCTGGCCTGTATTTTCGCCTCGGCTTTATCAAGCCGGGTGACGGCCGGGGCTTTTTCAGCTTCCACCAGTTTGGTGACCAGGCCGTTGATATCCATGCCGGAACCCAGCCCGCTTGAGGTAATTGAAACCATGACGATACCTTCAAAAATACATTATTCCGTTATCTCGCTTACACTTTTTCTTCAAACAGAATACCCTGCAACTGCTCAAGTTGTCTGGATAATCTCAGCATGGCTTCCGAGGGAATCTGTTGAATTACCTCATTTGTCTTCGTGTCCTTGATTACAATGACGATTCGATCTGAATCCTTGTCCTTGACGAACTGCAGGGCACGGTTATCATCCTGCAAAAACCGGTTTGCCTTTGCAATGGCCTCATCCAGTTGCTGTTCCCTTTTTTCTGATGTCGCCTGGATACCATCCGGTTCCTTGACAGGCAGGATTTGCCACGAAGCCACCACAACCGTATCGGCAACGGTCGTTGGGGACAACGAACGGGCGGATTCGGACAATTCACGTGCAATCCCGCTTTTTTGCACAAAGGCAGGTGACACCAAATCACTTATTTTCATGGCCGACTCCAAAAATTATCCGTATGCCTAAGGTACATGCACGGTATCAGACCCTGAAACCATGCAAACATAAAAAAACCAGACATCCCGACCCAGGCTGAACTGGACGACAAGACACCCGTGCGCCCTGGATCATCCCTGTCCAGGGCCAGACCTGTCTCAGTACAAGGGATCTATTTATCTGAGCAGTGACAATACCCTCCGGGTGGACGCATTGGCCTGCGCCAGCATGGCGGCATCTGCCCGCTGCAGAATATCGGCCTTGCCCATTTCAGCCGATTCTGCCGCAAAAGCACTCAGATTGACAGCCGAAGCAAGACGGTTTGAACCCCTGTTTTCCAGATTCTTATCCACCGAATTGATTAGGTCATCCATGGCCCTGACCACCCCAACGCCCGCCTGCCGGGCGTAAACATCAACCGAAACCGATTCAGGCGATTCGCGGATGTGACCAGAACCATAAGAACCGACCGCCAGTCCAGGTGGCTTCACTCCATTCTTCTGATCCTTTTCATCCTTTTCATCTTTTCCATTTTTTTCATCCTTTTCTTCTTTCGTTTTTTCTGTTTGTGTCGTTCCTTGTTTCAGGCCACGGGAAGCTACTTATCTGAGCAGTGACAATACCCCCTGACTGGACGCATTGGCCTGTGCCAGCATGGCGGTACCTGCCTGCTGCAGAATACCGGCCTTGCTCATTTCAGCCGATTCTGCCGCAAAGTCGGCATCCTGAATCCGGCTGCGGGCTGCGGTCAGATTGGCTGACGTGGACTGCAGGGCCGAAACCGTCGAGGTAAAGCGGTTTTGGTAGGATCCCATATTCACCCGGCTTTCATCCACTGCGTTGATCGCGTTGTCTATGGCCTCAATGGCGGCCACGGCTCCTTCCTGGCTGGAAATATCGATCGACTCCAGCGATTGACCGGTTCGACCGGCCCCGTAGGTACCAACTGCCAGACCGAGGGTTGCATTGGTATCCCTGTTGGTGGTTCCGCGTTCTATACTGAAAGCCTTGGTCGAGGACAACGAAATGGAACCGGAGTAAGTGCCTTCGCGAAGACCAAAACTGGCTCCGGTACCAGCACCAGGATTCGTGGTTCCTGCACCAAGATCAACCGTGATGTTGCGACCATCGGCAGCCTCAAGCCGAATCCCCGAAGCAGCATCATTGGTGTCAATGGCCTTGACCCCGGTTTTACCGCTGATGGCATTGATGGCAGCGACCACCCGCTGCCGGGTTTCGGCCTGGTTGGCAGCAGTGGTGTTGGAAGTGGTGGTAATCACGGATGTTTCCATGCCGTTGATGACGATCTGGCCACTTTGCGAGTTGTTGTCCATGGTCGCCCCCTTGACCAGGGTGGTATTGGCCGTTGCCGAGACGCCGGTCAGGCTGGACAACTTGTTGACCGCTGCCGCCTTGGCAATGGCACTGACCTCAGGGTTGGCGGTACCTGGCAGGGTGTATTTGTCATCCGCAGCAAGCGAGGTTCCAATCAAAATGCCGTTGATCTTGAAATCACCGTAGGTAAAGCCCTCGGTCGCATTCAGCGTGCCGTCTCCATTACCAATCTGCTTGGTCATAACCATGGCCTTCTGGGCCTGGTAGGTGCCTGTGGTCAGCCCGGCATTGCCGACATCACCGGTTCCCTGCTCAATTTTCATTTCCTTGGTGGAAGACAGGGTTACTGATGCGGTAAAGACCCCGTAAGCGGCATCACTGGCATTTGCGAGATCAGTCGCGTTAGTGCTGGCAAGTACTCCGGTTCCGCTGAGATTCAAGCCAGTATTGGCCGTAGTGAGACTTGCATCGGTGACTCCCAGTGAAATGTTGCGACCGTCGGCGGCTACCAGTTTAATACCGGTTTTGTTATCGCCACTGTCGACCGCCGTTACCCCGGTTCGTCCTGTCATCGAATTGATGGCATTCATGATGTTGGTGCGGTTGGCAATGCCGGTCGAATCGCTGGTAACATCCTGGAGGGTAATGTCATCAGTCGCCACCCCGTTTATCACAATTTTGCCACTACCGGAACCACCCGCAGTCATCTCCTTCCCCTGCACTTCATTGGCATTGACCGTGGCGGTGACACCGGTTTGCGCGGAAACCTTGTTGAAAGCGGCTGCCTTGGCAATGGCACTGGCCGCACCCAGTGAGAAAGAGGTAGTGTCATTGTCGGCCGTGGAAGCCCCTACGCTCACACCATTCACTATGACGTCACCCAAAGCCATGGCGGGCGCATTGGTACCGGCAGCCCCATTCAGGGCAGCATTCGATTTATTGGTGGACATACCCCGACTGGTTATGGCCGAATTGGCGGAAGAACCCAGATCCTTGATGGCCGCACTGGCAACACTGATATTGGTGGTTTGACCGGCATTGGCTCCAATCTGGAACGCCTTGTTCTGGAAACTGCCGTCCAGCAACTTGATGCCGTTGAAATCGGTGGTGGACGCGACCCGCTGAATTTCCTGCAGCAGCTGCTTGGTTTCCTGTTGCAGGGCGACCCGGTCAGAGGCGGTATTGGAAGCGTTGGCGGACTGCACGGCCAGTTCGCGCATACGCTGCAGGTTGGTATTGATCTCGCTCAGTCCGCCTTCGGCCGTTTGGGTCAGCGAAATGCCATCGTTGGCATTGCGGGTAGCCTGATTGAGACCGGTAATCTGTGACGACATGCGGTTGGCGATCGACATGCCGGCTGCATCGTCCTTGGCACCGTTGATACGGAGCCCTGAGGAAAGACGGGTCATGGCATTTTGCTGAGTGGCCTGGGCCTTGTTCATCTGACGCTGGGTGGTCAGTGCCAGCATGTTGGTATTGACTATGGAAGGCATGGTAGTGCTCCTGTTGAATTGGGGATGGGAGTATAAGAATTCAGGATTATCGGGGGAACCCTGTTCCGGCTCACCCGCTTAATCTATGCGGATCAAGGTATCGGAATTGTCCGGCCAAACTTTAGCGCACTCCCGGAATGGGCGACGAAGCCCGCTGCTCTGCCAGCAGTGCCCTCACCAGGCTGCTACCCACGGCACGCAACACCAGATGATCGGCTGCTTCGACCTTCAGCAGCGTGATGGACGGCACTCCGGAGAGCCGAATCCTGTCGGCCTGATCCACGACAGTGGCGAAGCTGCCGCTGCCACCGGTTCCGTGCAGCAAAATTAACGGCACGGTGGTTCCGGTCAGTACGGCATGGAACGTGGTCTCGTTTTGGTGTGCATCGCTACTCGGCGCATATCCCATAATGGCTGCCAGCCCCCGGGCCGACGCATTGAATGGCATGGCAGAGAGTATGGCCTGACGTACGGGGGCAAGGCGGGCAGGCGACAAGGGGGGTTCAGAGCAAATCAGCAGGCTGATCCTGTCAGGTCTCAGGGTCGCCATCCGGGCCGCTACCAGGGCACCAAAAGACTCACCCGCAACAATCAAGCGTCCAACCTGCTCAGCTTCAACGAGGGCGAGCATGTCCCGGGCCAGTAATTCCAGCGTCCATTCGGTCGTTCCGTCCGTCGATTGGCCGTGACCGCGCAAATCCGGCAACAGCACGTCAAGCTGACCATCATCGGCCAGCGCGATATGCTGCAGCGAGGTAGCATCACACAAAGCCCCGTGGATCAGCATCAGGGTCGTATCCGCTCCGTTTGCACGGATGCCATAACCCAGACGGCAACCGTCCGGCATCCGCAGTGTTTTATGCGTCATTTCAGGATACATCGGTTCGCCTTCTCAAAAAACCATCCTTAAAGTTGCCGGGGCCGTGGGGACAGGGCGGCACCACCCGCTCGAACTGGTGGCCGTGGGAAACCAGAAACCGTTCCAGCGCGACTTTTGGGTTGGAGCGTGCCACATCCGGATACTTGGGGGTTGACCGGCCGACCGGCGTACCCGCCAGCTCGGCAAAACTGGTATCCGCCACAATCAAATAACTGCCAGGGGTGACCAGGGGGGCGTAGGCCTGTAATTCCCGCTCGACATGATCGGCATTATGGTCGTCATCCAGAAACACCATGACGCAACCGGGATCGCTGGCCAGCAGGCTGGCACAACGTGCCAGGGTATCCGGGGCTGCCGCATCACCGGCCAGGGCGGCCTTAATCCGCGTACCCAGGGGATGATGCCTGAAACAATCCAGAGCCTGCGGTTTCAGGTCAAGGTCTACCGTGATAACGCCGCCTGCCGTCTCGCCATTCAACGCCAGCAGTGAGGCAAAAAAAATCGCCGAGCCACCGAATTTGGTGCCGGTTTCAATGATCCAGCGGGGTCGTATCGTATGCACCACCCCCTGTAACCGTACCAGATCTTCCGGCAACTGCCAGACATCCACGCCCTGCCAGGATTGCTGAAACCAGCCCTCGTTGGCTGCGACCCGGGTGATGGTGCGGCATAAATCGTCAATCATATACTGCCGATCCGAAGGAACCCAGACGTCACTCATCGGCGTGCCTCCAGATTCAGGCTCATCAGGGTTCCCCGGTTCTTGTCCAGATGGGGCAGGTATGACTGGGAATAATCGTCGATGTCAGCGTGTTCGGTGTCTCGCCAGTCCCAACGGCGCACCTGACGAAAGCCAAGCCCCACCAACTCATGGGTGAGAAAGGGTTCGTCGAAAATCATGCGGTGAAAATCATGCTCATCCCGCTGCCCGCCGCAAACCAGGCCAATCAGGCCATTCAAACCATCAGCCAGACCGTTCTCGTAATACAGTTTGGCACAGGCGGCAAAATCCGGTACGGCCAGTCGCAGCACGCCGCCGGGTTTGAGAATACGCCGCCATTCGGTCAGGACGCCGCGAAATTCCCAGCGTCCAAAATGTTCCAGTACATGAGAGGCATAGATCAGGTCAACACTGGCGTCGGGAATCATCTCCAGCCGGGCGACATCCGCCACCAGATCGACATGGGGATGAGGCTGGGCATCCACGTGCAAAAAACCCGGAATGAAACGGGGACCGCACCCCAGATGCAGGCGCAGGGGGCCGTCTTCCAGATGCGCCATGAAGTGGCCATTGCCGCGCATGCGCTGCACCCGGCAGGGCGTCCCCCAGGCAATGGCCCATTCCGGTATATCCCGGGTCACCACCGAACCCGCCCCGATCACCGCCCCTGAACCAATACGGACACCGGCCTGAATGATGACTCCCATCCCGATCCAGACATTATCGCCAATGTGAATCGGCAGATTTTCCGCAGGCTGCTGCCGCATGGGGATGGTCGGATCCATGCGCCCGTGCTTGACGCCACAGATGCTGACATTGCCGGCAATCAGGCAATGATGGCCAATCTCCAGACCGGCCCGGGGTTCGTAAATCTGACAGCCGGAGCCGAATGAAACCTCATCGCCGGTCAGCATCCAGCCCTGGTCGATACGAATGCTGACTTGCGGGTAGAGGATGTTGCGGTTACCAAGCTGAATTCGTCCGCGTGAGCCGATCGAAATGATGGCCCCGGCTTCCATGATGGTGGTATCGGGCATTTCACAAATGCCCTGGTTATCAATGACGGCGGTGGGGTGTATGCCGGTGTGAATCATGCCGACTTCTCCGAAGCCGCCATATCCAGTTCAAGAGCCCGTTCATAACTGGCCAGGGCTTCACCCAGATAGCCCAAATCCTGTAAAACGATGCCCCGATTGTTGTAAACCCGGGCAAATGTCGGCTTGAGAGTCAAAGCCCGGTCATAACAGGCCAGAGCCTCTTCCAGTTGATTTCGCTCCCTGAGGATGTTGCCCCGGTTAAACCAGGCTTCTGCCAGGGTTGGATCAAGACTCAGGGCCCGGTCATAACAGAGCAG
Source organism: uncultured Methylococcaceae bacterium (assembly GCA_903910005.1). Lineage (GTDB taxonomy): Bacteria > Pseudomonadota > Gammaproteobacteria > Methylococcales > Methylococcaceae > CAIVXW01. The sequence continues at coordinate 23,797 of CAIVXW010000040.1, read as the reverse complement.
TGCCTCATCGCTGCGCTGCAGGGCGTTCAGGGTACTGCCCTGGTTGCTCCAGGCATCGGCATAATTCGGGTCAAGTGCCAGGGCATGACCGTAACTCACCAGTGCCTCGTCGAGACGGTTGAGTTCCTTCAGGGTGTTACCGCGGTTGTTGTGAATCCGGGGATTGGCGGCGGTCAGGCTCAGGGCACGGTCGTAGCTTGCCAGGGCTTCTTCAAAACGTCCCAGTTCCTGCAGGGCAATCCCCCGGTTGCTGTGGGCGTCGGCATAATCGGTACGGATGGAGACAGCCCGGTTCAGATCGTTCAGAGCCTGTCGATAGTCGCCCCGCTGCAGGGCCAGAGCCCCCCGCAGTTGCAGGGCATCAAAATGCTGCGGGTCGGTTTGCAGGATTTCATCATAGACCGATGCAGCAGCTACCGCTCGATGGTGCTGATGCAGCCCCAGAGCCAGCATCAGTTTTTGCCGGTTGACCGCATTCAGGACGCGCTCCCTGTCCGCCTTCAGACCGAGGTGGTTTGAATCAAGCACCCGGGCGGCTTCCAGACAGGCAAGGGCCTGGTCGTATTGGCAGGTTTCGGCATGAATCAGCCCCAGCAAATACAAATGATTGAAGTCAGCAGGATACTGCTGACAAATCAGGGTTGCCGCCGGGTAATGCCCGGCCTGAAACAGGGTTCGTGCCTGTAGATATGCAGTATCGTTCATTGACATTCGTTGCTGCTATCTTGGGTTATGTTAAAAATTGCTGCAGACGCAACCATTGCGGCATCGGTGAATTGACTCAGGCGGTACCGGACAGGCTCCATCGATCAAACCAGGTCTCGAACGTGTCTTCCAGTGTGCGGGCCAGGTAGGCTCCATCGCAGAGCGGACTGACCCGCATCCGTTCGCGCTGGTTGGCCCTCAGGGCGGTTCGGGTCGGTATATCCCGCGCCAGGGCGACTACCCGGGCCACGTAGTCGTCGGCAGTGGTGGCAACCCAGTCGGGTTGTCCCATACCGGTGACGATGGCAGCCCCCATGCGTCCGGCCATGTGGTCTCCTGCCAGGGTTATCAGGGGAACCCCCATCCACAGGGCATCAAAGGCGGTGGTGCCACTGTTGAGTGGCAGGGTATCCAGGGCAATGTCCACCTGATTGTAAAGCATCATGTGTTCCTGCCAGGCGGCCGTGCGTGCGGCAAAAACCACCCGATCCGGTGTTACCCCCCACTGCTGCAGTGTCTCGGTGACGCGCCGCCGGGTACTGGCATCGCTGGCCCGTCCGTCCTTCAACAGCAACCAGGCTTCCGGCAGAGCCTGCATCACCCGGGCCCACAACGCCAGGCAATTTTCCCGTACCTTGACCAGATTATTGAAACTGCCCAGACAGATGCGGCCATCGGCAGCCGGTTTCCAGTCAATTTGCGGTGCCTGTTCCAGCGGCCCATAGGCCAGCCAGGGGCGGGGTAATCGCCAGACCTGCTCCACGAACCGGTCGTCCAGCGCGGACGGAATTAGTACCTCATCGGCCAGAAAGTAGTCCATTTCGCTGAGGCCAGTGCTGGCAAAATAGCCGATGTAGTGGCACTGGATGGGGGCGGCCCGGCGGGCAATGATACCCAGCCGGTTGCTGCCGGTATGGCCGCTGGTATCCATCAGGATATCCAGGGCATCCGAGCGGATACGGGCTACTGCGGCGGCGTCATCCAGATCATCCACCGGGCACACGGCATCCGCCATGGCCCTGAAGCTTTGGGCATGTTGGTCGTCAATCTGTCGGGCGGGATAAAGAAACAACTGAACCCGGTCACGATTCAGGTGAGCCATCCAGGTGTTGAGAAAATAGGCGACGGCATGTTGACCCAATTCAGCCGACAGCACCCCGACCCGCAGTGGACGCCCGATACGGGCGGGGCGATCAAACCGCTGTGTAGCGACTGCCTGCCGCTCGGCATCGGTCAGCACGCTTTGCTCCCAGGCTCGAGCCTCCTGCAGATAGTCTTGCACCGATTGCCGTTCCGGACAATAGCCCAGCAGGAACAGCAGATTGCTGCGATACCCCGGGTGCTGCGGGCACAGGGACACTGCCTGACGGTAACTGGCTTCCGCCTCGGCCAGACGTCCCATATCCTTGCAGGCGTTGCCACGATTGACATAAACATCGGCAAAATCGGGCCGGGTGCTGATGGCCTGCCGGTAGTGGGCCAGTCCTTCATCCGGCTGACTGATTTCCCGCAGCAGATTGCCACTGTTGTAATGGGCCTCCGCATAATCCGGATCAAGCCGTAACGCCTGCCCGTAACTGGCAAGGGCTTCCTGCAGCAAGCCCATCTTTTTGAGGGCATTACCCCGGTTGAAATAAACCTCGGCACGGCAAAAACCCAGTTGCAGCGCGTATTCATAATGAATCAGGGCCTGATCCGCCCGCTCCCTGGCGGCGAACAGGTTACCCATGTTGTAGTGAGCCAGGGCGTAATCCGGCCTGAACCGAATCGCCTGTTCGTAGCAGGACAGGGCTTCATCCAGTCGCTGCATGTCCTTCAGTACATTGCCCTTGTTGCAATGTACCTCGGCATAATCGGGTTTGATCCTCAGCACGGTTTCGTAGGCAACCAGAGCTTCATCAAGACGATTCAGGCGTTGCAGCATCAGCCCCAGGTTGTTGCGGGCTTCGAGATGGCCGTGATCCAGTCGCAAGGCCTGACGATAGCTGTCGAGGGCAGCTTCGGGCCGTTGCAGGTTTTGCAGAATGATGCCCCGGTTGTAATGTACCTCGGCCTGATCCTGACGAATCAGCAGGGCGTGATCCACGTACTCCAGAGCCTGTTGCCAGCGTTCCTGCTGGGCGGCCAGAGCCCCTGCCAACTGCAGGGCATCAAAATGCCGGGGATCCTGTGCAAGCAGGGTGTCGTAGCAGGCCTGGGCCTCGGCAAGCTGACCGCGTCGGTGCAGATCCAGAGCCTGTTGCAGGATTTCGTCGGGTGTACCGCCACTGACCGCCGGGCGATGCTCAACCGGTAAACGGGAGGATGTCGAGCCGACATACCGGTCAAACCAGGTTTCAAACGCATCCTCCAGCACTCGGGCCAGACCCACGCCGTCACACAGGGGGCTTGCACGCATCCGTTCACGCTGGCCCGGTCTCAACCTCTTTCGCAGCGATAAATCCCGCGCCAGGGCAACCACTTTGGCCACGTAGTCATCTGAATCCCGGGCAATCCAGTCCGACTGACCCATACCGGCGACAATCGCGGCCCCCATCCGTCCCGCCAGGGTATTTCCCGCCAGGGTTATCAGGGGAACGCCCATCCACAGGGCATCAAAGGCAGTGGTGCCACTGTTGAGCGGCAGGGTATCCAGGGCAATGTCCACCTGATCGTACAGGGCCATATGTTCCTGCCAGGAGGCGGTTCGTGCGGCGAAAGCCACCCGGCGGTCATCCACGCCCCGCCGCGAAAGACCGTCGCAAATACGCTGCCGGGTGGTGGCATCGGTGGCCTTGCCATCCTTCAGCAGCAACCAGGCTTCCGGCAGGGCTCGCATCACCCGGGCCCATAAGTCCAGGCAATCCTCCCGTACTTTTATCAGGTTATTGAAACTGCCCAGACACACCGTGCCATCATCCGGGGCTTGCCAGCCCGGTTCCGGAGCATTTTCCAGCGGTGCATAGGCCAGCCAGGGGCGAGGTAGTCGCCATACCGTTTCGACGAACTGATCCGCCAGTGCAGACGGCACCAATACCTCATCGGCCAGAAAGTAATCCATTTCAGTCAGGCCGGTGGTAGCAAAAAAGCCGATGTAGTGACACTGAACCGGGGCAGCCCTGTGGGCGAACAGGCCCAACCGGTTGTGTGCGGTGTGACCGCTCACATCCATGAGGATGTCGATGCCGTCGCTTCTTATTTGTTCAGCCGCAGATGCATCATCGAGACGATCCAGTGGATGCCAGCGGGCACCCAGGGATTGAAATACCTGCGATGCGGCCTCGCTGCGCATGAGGACGGGGTAAAGGTACAGGCTGATTCGTTCCGGATTCAGGTGCCCCAGCCAGGACATGAGGAAGTAGGCGACGGCGTGTTGCCCCAGTTCGGCAGAAACAATACCAACCCTGAGTGGACGCCCCTGTCGCGGCGGTGGACTGAAACGGCGCAGTCGGGCCGCCGCACGCTCGGCAGCGGTCAGGGCAACGCCCTCCCAACTCCGGGCCGCCTCAAGCAATGCGGCGGGTGTCTGCCGTTCGGCATAACAGGCCAGCATGAACAGGTAGTTACTGTAGTGACCGGGATGCGGGGCCAGTTGAACGGCAGCGTGGTAGTTTTCAACCGATTCGTCAAAGCGTCCCAGGTCACCCAGGGTTTCGCTTAAATTGTAGAGTGCCGTCGCGTAATCCGGGCGGATGGCCAGTGCCCGTTGATAACTGCCCAGGGCTTCTTCCAGCCGGTGCAGGCTCTTGAGGGTATTGCCCCGGTTGCCATGTGCCTCGAAATAATCGGGCTTGAGGGCCAGTGCCCGCTCGTAACTGGCCAGAGCCTCCGGGTACTGGCCAGTTTCCTGCTGGACAATGCCCTGGTTGTACCAGGCTTCAGCGTAATCCGGATTCGCCTGCAACACCCGCTGGTAACTGGCCAGGGATTCCTGCGGACGTCCGAGGCGGTGCAAGGCGATGCCCCGGTTATTGTGTACCGCAATCACATCCGCCCGAATGCACAGGGCATGATCCAGGTATTCGAGTGCTTCGGTGTAACGTTGCTGGCGTATTCGCAATACCCCCAGTAACTGCAAGGCCTCAAAATGTTCCGGTTCCTGTTGCAGGATTGAATGGTACAGGGCACAGGCCGCATCCAGATTGCCTTGTCGGTGTAGATCGAGTGCCTTGTTGAGCCGGTCAGACACCGTCCCGGTTTGGGCGGGTATTCCGGATTGCAGACGGGATTGACGGCGGGTTTTACGGGTTTTCCGACTCATGGATTCACCCCCTGAGGTCGACCACCGATTACGGTGGGTTCAATAGTGTATGCCGGTGTTGCCGGACGGCCCATGACGGTTGCCTCGTTGTTTCGTTAAGCCGGACGCTGACCCGGCGCGGTCAAACTGGTACACTCAGCCGGTTTTTCCGTTTTATTACCGGTGCCATCGTTTATGTCCCTGAGCAAAATCCTGTTTGTGGCGATGCAGTATGGACTGCCCCACCATTGGCTGTCCCGTCTGGTGGGGCGGTTAACCCATTGCCGTACCCCACTGGTCAAGGATGGCCTGATCCGGGGCTTTATCCGTCTTTACCGGGTTGATCTCAGGGAGGCGAAATACCCCGACCCCTCGCAATACGACTGTTTCAATGCCTTTTTCACCCGGCCCCTCAAGTGGGGAGCCAGACCCCTGCCGATTGGTCCTGCCCAAATCGCCAGCCCGGCCGATGGCGTCATCAGCCAGATTGGCCGTTGCAGCGATGGATCAATGATTCAGGCCAAAGACAAATGCTTTGGGCTCAGTGCCTTGCTGGGGGGGAGTGGGGAACGCGCCCTGCCCTTCCACAACGGCCATTTTGTAACGGTTTATCTGTCGCCGCGTGATTACCACCGTTTGCACATGCCACTCGATGGCACGCTGCGGCAGATGATTCTGGTGCCCGGACAGTTATTCAGCGTCAACCAGACCACCAGTGAGCGGGTTCCCAATCTGTATGGACGCAATGAGCGGGTGATTGCCCTGTTCGATACCGAAGCCGGGCCAATGGCCCTGGTGCTGGTCGGTGCCCTGTTTGTGGCCAGCATTGAAACCACCTGGTATGGGGTGGTGACCCCGCCCCGGGGCGAGGTCATCACCGTCTGGCATTACTCGAAAAACCCGCCACAATTGAGACAGGGAGAGGAGTTGGGCCGTTTCAATATGGGTTCGACCATTATCGTGCTGTTCGGCCCTGAGGCGGTCGCCTGGTCGGAATCACTGGCGGCAGGCTCGCCACTGCACATGGGCGAAAGTCTGGGGCAATGCCTTAATGCCTGAAATGGCGGACGCCGGTGAATACCATGGCCAGGCCGTGTTCGTTGGCGGCGGCGATTATTTCTTCGTCCCGCACCGATCCACCGGGCTGGATGACGGCGGTAATACCTTCACTGGCAGCCGAGTCAATGCCGTCCCGGAACGGAAAAAAGGCATCGGACGCCATGACCGCGCCGGTTACGCTGAGACCTGCATCACTGGCCTTGATGGCGGCAATCCGGGCCGAATAGACCCGGCTCATCTGACCGGCCCCGATACCGACGGTTTGCTGGTTGCGGGCGTAGACGATGGCATTGGATTTAACGAACTTCACCACCTTCCAGGCAAACAGTAAATCGGCCCATTCGGCTTCGGTCGGTATCCGGGCCGTGACGATACGCAGTTCGTCCAGATCCAGTTCACGCATGTCCCGATCCTGTACCAGCAAGCCGCCCGTTACCGGTTTGAAGTCCCAACCGGCAGCCGGCCGCCCCAGGCGGCCTGTTTCCAGAACCCGGACATTGGGTTTGGCCGCAAGTACCGCCAGCGTGGCGGCCGGGATGTCTGGTGCGACGATGACCTCCACAAACTGGCGTTCAATGATGGCAGTGGCCGTTGCTTCATCCAGCGGCTGGTTGAAGGCGATGATGCCGCCAAATGCGGAGGTGGGATCAGTGGCATACGCCCGATCATAGGCATCCCGCAAATCGGTTCCGCTCGCCACGCCGCACGGGTTGGCGTGTTTGACGATGACACAGGCCGGTATTCCGATGAATGACCTGACGCATTCAAGCGCGGTATCGGCATCGGCGATGTTGTTCCAGGACAGTTCCTTGCCCTGTTTCTGGCGGGCGTTGCCCAGGCAGCCGCCGCTCATCCCCTGACGATCCCGGTAAAATGCGGCCCGCTGGTGCGGATTTTCCCCATAACGCAAAGTCTGTGGGTGGCTTACCCCGAGTGACAGCGGGTCGGGAAAAATACCCCCGGTCAATTGCCGGTCAAGGTAAGCGGCAATGGTGGCGTCGTAGCCTGCGGTGTGGCGAAATGCCTTGAGAGCCAGTTGACGCCGCCGGGTTTCCGGCAAACCACCGTCGCCGACCAGGATTTCATCCAGCAGGGCCGGGTAATCGGCCGGGTCAACGACGACCGCGACGCTGGCGTGGTTCTTGGCCGCCGAGCGAACCAGGGCCGGCCCGCCAATATCAATCTGTTCGATAGCCTGTTCAAAAGTGCATTCAGGCTCTGCGACCGTGGCTTCAAAGGGATAAAGATTGACCACGACCAGATCAATGGCGGGAATGTCCCGTTCCGCCATGACCGGATCGTCGACCCCCCGTCGCCCGAGGATGCCGCCGTGAATACGGGGATGCAGGGTTTTGACCCGCCCGCCCATCATTTCGGGGTAGCCGGTATAGGTCGAGACATCCTGTACCGGAATCCCTGCCTGCATGAGGCTGTGCGCGGTACCGCCGGATGAAATGATCTCAATACCCCGGGCCGTCAGACCCTGACAAAAATCAATCAGGCCGGTTTTGTCGGAAACGCTGACGAGGGCTCGCTGGATTGGGTGGTTCATGAATTTTCCGGGTTATGGCCTGATCAGTTTGGCCCGCAGGGCGAGCTTGGCCATGTTTCTGAGGCGGCTGGCTTCCCAACCACTGGTACGGATGTCGTACTCGGCCAGTTTTTTACGCAAGGTGCTGCGACTTAATCCCAGCAACTGGGCGGCCTTGCTCTGGTTCTGTCCGCATTCCTCCAGCACCACCTCTATCATGGGTTTTTCAATCTCACCCATGACCATGTTGTAGACGTCGGATGCCTCATAGCCATCCAGTTGGTCAAAATACTGGCGCATCGCCAACCTGACGCATTCGCTCAGGGGAAGATCAGGTGAGTCACCGTCAGCCTTTGCCGTACCGGGAACCATCATTTTGTTTTTTTCTGCCATCATGCCGTCAAATTCGGGTGGTCGGGTTGAGACAATAATGCTGTGGCCATGAGTTGGTCACGGGCCGTATCCAGCGTGTTGAACCGGGTCATGAAATCAGCCGGGCCGTCCAGGTATTTCATGTACCAGCCCAGATGTTTTCTGGCGATGCGTACCCCCTGGGGTTCACCATAGAAGGAATACAGGGATTGAAGGTGGTTCAGGATTGTGGACAATACCTCCGGCAATTCCGGCGGAGCCTGGGCCTGCCCAGGATCAAGCAGGGCGATCATGGCCCTGAACAGCCAGGGTTGGCCCAGTGCGGCACGGCCCGTCATGATGCCATCTGCTCCGGTGAAAGCCAGCACTTGACGGGCTTTTTCGGGGGTGTCGATATCGCCATTGGCGATAACCGGAATTGTCACGGCATCCTTGATGGCGCGGATTGTAAGGTATTCAGCCTCACCGGAAAAGCCGCAGGCACGGGTGCGTCCGTGTACCGTTACGGCGCAAATTCCGGACTGCTCGGCAATTTGGGCGATCCTCACCCCGTTGCGCTGTTCCGGAGCCCAGCCGGTTCGCATCTTCAGGGTAACCGGCACATCCACTGCGTTGACCACCGCCTCCAGCAGGGTACCGACCTGTCTCTCGTCCCGGAGCAGGGCTGAACCTGCGGCCTTGTTGCACACCTTTTTGGCCGGGCATCCCATGTTGATGTCGATAATATCTGCCCCCCGCTCCACATTGATGCGTGCCGCCTCGGCCAGATGGCGGGGATCATTGCCCAGTATCTGTACCGACCGGGGTGAGGGCTCGCCGGCATGATCAGTTCGCCGCAGGGTTTTGGGATGATGCCGCAAGGCAGGGTTGACCGAGACCATTTCCGACACCGCCAGATCGGCACCATACCGGCGGCACAGGGCGCGGAACGGTCGATCCGTCACACCAGCCATCGGTGCCAATATGAGGCGATGGGGAAGCGAGTAGGAACCCAGAGTCAGCATGAGCCTGCCTTCGGTCAAAGGGAGCGAAGTCTAGCCGCAACTGGCCCGGGACGCAAAGGCCTGTGCATATTACTCAAGGCGGACGTGGAGTATTTCATCTGTTTTCAGGGATAATACCGGGTCTTTCCCGGACGGGAAAGGCGACCGGTTCGGTTGGCCGGGTTTGTGCCCGGATCAGACCGTGCAGGCCGGTTTACGTCAAGCAGCCTCGATCATCGTTTGGCTCACCTTGAGTACCCACCCGATCAGCCTCGCCGCCCTGCGGCCTTGAGGCCCTGTTATCGGCCAAAGCCATAAAAATCAGATGACCCCATGACCAACCCTCACAGCGTAACCCCATTTGATCCGGAATCTGCCTCAAACAGGGGGTTTTATTTCATCCTTGCCGCCCAGTTTTTCTCGGCCCTGGCCGACAATGCCCTGCTGTTTGCTGCCATCGCCCTGCTCAAGGACTTGCAGGCACCGGATTGGCAAACGCCGGTTCTGCAACAGTTTTTCGTATTTGCCTATATCGTGCTGGCTCCCTTCGTCGGCCCCTTTGCCGATGCCCTGCCCAAGGGACGGGTCATGCTGATCAGCAATACGGTCAAGATCGTGGCCTGTGCCGCCATGCTGTTCGGGGTACACCCGTTGCTGGCATACGGCGTGGTCGGAGTCGGGGCCGCCGTTTATTCTCCCGCCAAGTACGGCATCATCTGCGAATACTTTCCGCCGCGCAAACTGGTATGGGCCAACGGCTGGATGGAAGGGTTAACGGTAGCAGCCATCATTTTTGGTGCCGTCATCGGGGGACTGCTCATCAGTGATCGCCTGGGCGGGCTGGTGGCGAATCAACTGACTCAGGCTGAATACAACTTCGGCATTGATACGGCCGCCGAATTTGCCATTGCAGCGATCCTGGTGTTGTATTTTCTGGCCGCGCTGTTCAATTTTTACGTGCCGCGGCTGCCCATCGACCATACCCTGGCCAAACGGACGCCGCTTTATATCATCCAGGACTTCTGGCACTGCTTCAAACAACTGTGGCAAGACCCGCTGGGTCAGGTGTCACTGGCTGTGACGTCCCTGTTCTGGGGGGCTGGCACGACCCTGCGCCTGATTGTGCTGTTATGGGCCGCCACTGCCCTGCAGTTGGATCTGGAACATTCCACCCAGTTGACTGCCATTGTTGCAATCGGAATCGGCGTAGGGGCGGCGGCGGCAGCCCGCCTGGTTCCGCTGGAACACTCGGTCAAGGTATTGCCCATGGGCATTGCCATGGGGCTGACGGTTTCGGCCATGGTTTTGATTCATGACTGGCAGCTTGCCCTGCCGGTGCTGGCTCTGATCGGTGCCATGGGTGGCTATTTCGTCGTGCCCATGAACGCCCTCCTGCAACACCGGGGCCACCGGCTGATGGGGGCAGGTCACTCAATCGCCTTGCAGAATTTCAATGAAAACATCAGCGTTTTGTTGATGCTTGGCGTTTATGCCCTGATGATCAAGGCAGAATTGTCGGCCAATGCCATTGTGATCATTTTCGGTTTGCTGGTGGCCACCGGCATGACCGTCCTGACCAAAATTCATGGCCACGATCAGGATCATGGCGAAATCGGCTGAAACCAATCCGGGGGCAGGCAGCGTGGAATCCACCCTGTTGCGTCTGTATCCGGACCCTGCTGAACCGGTCGCGCTGACGGGTTGCTATCTGCAACTCGGACTGCACCGGTTCGGTACCCCGCAAGCTCCGTTCGTCTATGCCAATTTCCTGTCCAGCCTGGACGGACGTATCGCGCTGGCCGCCAGCGATGGCAGACCGTATCTGCCCCGGTCACTCACCAACGCAAACGATTTCCGCCTGTTTCTGGAATTGCACTGCCAGGCTGACTGCCTGATTACCCACGGCTCTTATTTGAAGGAGCTGGCGGCGGGACGTCTGGGTAACATCCTCCAGGTTGGCCTGCATGCACAGGGCAAACAGTTGCCGGGCTGGCGCAGCCTGCAGGGTTTACCTGACCAGCCAGCCGTGGTCATTGCCAGTGCCAGCCTGGATTTCCCCCCGCCCCGTGCGTTTCTGCAGCCGGAACAGGCCTGCTACATCGCCACCGGGCAGCAGGCCCGGGCGGAACGGGTAGCCTACTGGCAGGATCAAGGCTATCCGGTGCTGGTTGCCGGTACCCGGCGCGAAGTCGAGGGAGGCTTGCTGATGGACGCCCTGGGACGGCTGGGTTATGGCCGGGCTTACCTCATTGCCGGTCCCGGAATGCTGGAAACCATGCTGCGCGATGGCTGTCTCTCCCGGCTTTTTCATACCACCACCCATCAATTGCTGGGTGGTACTGATTTTCGCAGCCTCAGTCCGGGCCCGGAATACGGTCGCCTTGGCCATCTGCGTCTGCTGTCACTGCATTATGACTCGTCGTCTCCGGCGGGAGCGGGGCAGTGCTTCGCCCAGTTTGAGCCACTGAAGTGAGGGTGGTGCCCGCCGGTTTGTAGGTATGCGGATCGGCACCTGCAGCGGTTCGCTCAACCTGACAACCCCAGTTGAGTGATTCGTCCTGGGTGTAGCGTTTACCGAGTTGCCAGGCAATCTGGGCACGGGCCAGTTCCACCCCCAGATAAAAGGCATGACCGGCGTCGTGTTCAACCTTCAGGGCCGGGTATGCGTCAAACGGATCGGTCACCGTGTGAAAACCGTCACGATTGAATACATGAATACCGTCCGGGCTCACCTGGATGCGGTAACTCGGATCACGCACGCCCCGGTGAAGTTGTTCAATGTCGTCCCGGCCAAGGGGGTAGGGAGCCCGTTCGTGCAGGGCCATCAGCCCTTCATCAAAATAACGCGGCAAGGCTCCGATCTGACGGGCGGCGTAAAGGATGCGTCGGGCCAGGTTGGCTTCGCCCACGGCGTTGCGGGCGTGGCGACTGACCTCGGTTGCCAGAATGTGGCGAATACCCTGTTCCGAACAAATTCCAAGCAGCAGGGCATTGATGCCCGCCGTATCGGCGTGGGTCAGTTCAGTCAGGTTGCCCACCCCCATCATCAGTTCAATGCCGGGATGACGCTGCCTGAGGGCGTGGTAACGCACCAGTGATTCAGTAAAACCAAAATGAATCGGATCCAGCACGGGATCCGCCAGAAAGGGCCGCCCCAGTGCCTGCATACGTTCGATGGCCCGGTCAAGGGATGCCATATCTCCCGGTCGGGCCGGAATGAGTATGGGGGTAGACGCCACCTGATCGGCAACCCAGAGGGTCTCCTCGTGCAAACTGAGCAGATAATCAGCACCGGCTTCGCCGCCGCACAGCAGGTCATCCGCTTCCAGCGAATCGACGCTGACCCTGAAGCCATCGGCCTTGAGAGCCTGGATGGATTCCACCAGATGCGGAAAAGGCGTTGACGGCAGACAGCCGAGATCAATCACATCGGCTCCGCGTCGCCGGTAGTCCGCCGCCCGGGCCCGTATGCCTGCCACGCTCAGGCGGGGAGCCTCGACGATTTCGGCAAAAATCAGCAAGTCGTAGCGGGATAAATCGGCCTGTTTGCGTTGCTTGCCAAAAAACCAGGGCAGATCATGCAGTTCCTCCGGGCCGCGTTCGACCGGCACACCCAGTGCCAGAGAGAGGGCGGCAAGATCGCCCCGGCAACGGCCAGGTACCACAATCCGGTCGGCCCCCAGGGTATCCTTCAGGCGTCGCTGGATCATGTCGGCCGTCATCAGGGCCGCCACCGAAACACCGAGTACCTGCACGGTGTAGCGAAAGGACGGAACCATGTCTTCCAGGGTACGGCGCAACTGGGCTTCTGCCAGTTTGCCGGTCAGGAACAGGATATGTTCAGCCATGCCGGGTCATTCAGCCCGAGAAATAACCCTTGACCGCCGTTTCGATCATCGACCAGGATAACAGCAGCGGTTTTTGGGTTACTTCAACCGACAGGGTATTTCCTTCGATGGTGTAGTGGCCTTCCAGGCCCAGACCGGAAAACCGCCCGTTGGCGGTATCGCCCTCAAAGCGAACCCCCTTGCGTTGTGCGGTTGCGTGTGCCTCGGCGATGATCTCGCTGGCCGGGCGTTGTAACTGGATCTGAAATGATTTGCTCATACGCTATGTTCTGAATCGGGTATTGAGGGAGACGGTATTCCGGTCGGCTGAAATTCCAGCCATTCATCCAGAATCTGATGGGCCTGTTCCACCCCCATGCGTTTGGGGGCGGAAAAAATCTGGGTACTGATGCGGGTCAGGGCGGTACGCTCCAGCGTCTGACCTACCTCACGCAGCACACCCAGGGCGGCCCCCCGGCTCAGTTTGTCAGCTTTGGTCAGGGCCATGTGCAGCGGCAATCCGGCCCGCGCACACCAATCAATCATGTGTCGGTCGAAATCAGTCAGGGGATGGCGTATGTCCATCAACAGAAACACCCCCCGCAGGGATCGGCGTCCCAGCAGGTAGTCTTCCAGGAAGTCGCGCCAGGTATCCTGCACGACGCCCGGAACTGCCGCGTAGCCGTAGCCGGGCAGATCGACCAGCCGCTTGTGTTCGTCAATCCGGAAAAAATTGAGCAACCGGGTTCGGCCCGGTGTCTTGCTGACCCGGGCCAGTGCCTTCTGTGCAGTGATGACATTGATGGCACTGGACTTGCCGGCATTGGAGCGACCGGCAAAGGCAACCTCGTTGCCGACATCGGGGGGGGCTGAGCCCAGACTGTTGGCACTGGTAATAAAGTGGGTTTTACGGTAAATCGGATTCATCTTTGCGGGAAAACCGGAACAGGGTGAGTTGACATTTCCAGTGTACCCGTATTTGATTGGCAAATTAAGGGGATTGACACCACGAACCCGGGCTTTGGTCAGGCGGTTTCCCCCTGAGGCGTCCTAAATTTGGTTTTCACGACGAGAGGTATTCAAATGTACAAGAAAAAATTGCTCATCATCCTGATGATTCTGGCCGGTTGTTCAGGGGTTGAGGCCGCCGGCAATCCGGCGGCTGGCCAGGAAAAGGCTGCCACCTGCGCCGGTTGCCATGGCCAGGATGGCAACAGCGAAACGCCGATCTTTCCCAAGTTTGCCGGTCAGCATGCCGCTTATATTGCCAAGCAGCTCTACGATTTCAAGTCCCAGAAGCGACCCAATCCAACCATGAATGCCATTTCGGAAATGCTGTCCGATGAGGACATCGCCGATTTGAGTGCCTACTACGCCAGCCAGCAGGGTACCACCGAGACCCCTCCCCACAATGCCCTGGGTGAAAAAATCTACCGAACCGGCAATCCGGCGACCCATGTCGCGGCCTGCAGCGGCTGTCATGATCCGCACGGCAAGGGCAATCCACTGGCTGTCATCCCCTCCCTCAGGGGGCAGTATGCCGCTTACCTGGAAAAGACCCTGAAGGATTTCAGGGGCGGCGTCCGGGGCAATGACATGAATGCCATGATGCGAACCGCTGCCCTGAAACTGAGCGATGACGAAATTACTGCGGTGGCTGACTTCATATCCGGACTCAAATAACCTGAATCACGATTCATGATCCGCTTTTCTCCACACTCCCTCCATCATCAGACTCCGTGAGGTCACCATGCAAAAACATCATTTGATCTGGATCAGCCTGCTATTCCTGTTTCTGGGCAGTCACCTGGTGCCGGTTCAGGCAGAGGAATTCAAGGCCGGGGTAGACTACGAACTGGTAACCCCGCCCCAACCGGTGCAGGATGCTGCCAAGGTTGAGGTCATGGAATTTTTCTGGTACGGCTGCCCCCATTGCTACCACTTTGAACCGGACCTGAATGCCTGGCTCAAGCGAAAACCCGCCAACGTGGCATTCATCCGGCAGCCTGCCATTTTCAGTGCCTTGTGGGGAGCACATGCCAAGGCGTTTTTCACGGCAGACGCCCTGGGCGTGCTGGATCGGTTTCACCCGGATTTCTACGAGGCCATCCAGAATCAGCATGAAAAACTGGAAAATGAAGACGTTCTGAGCCAGTTTTTTGCCCGCCACGGTGTGGCCGAGGCGGAGTTCCGCAAGGCCTACAAGTCATTTGCGGTGGATGCCAAAATGCGCCAGGCCGAACCCATGGGAGCCCGCTATGGCATCACCGGAACCCCCAGCCTGATCGTCAACGGCAAGTACCGCATCAGCCCCTCCCAGGCCAAAAGTTTTCCCAGGATGGTCGCCATCCTGGATGAACTGATCCGGCAGGAATCCCGCAGCAAATAAGGGGGCAGACGTTCATGCCCGCCTCCCCTCCTCCACCGGCATCTGAGGCACCGGCCGGTTCCGAACCCCGCCGCCTCAGGCTGGCCAGTTTCAATATTCAGACCGGCATTGCCACAGCCGGTTATCCCGAATACCTGACGGGAAGCTGGCAACATGTCTGGCCTTCCCGCAAGCGACTGCTCAACCTGGAGCGGATTGCCAAAATCCTGACTCCGTTCGACCTGGCGGGGTTGCAGGAAGTGGATGGCGGCGGGGCACGCAGTCATCATGTGGTACAGGCCGAATACCTGGCCCATCTGGCCGGTTACCCCTACTGGCACAATCAGATCAATCGGCGGTTCGGCACCCTGGCCCTGCACAGCAACGGTTTGCTGAGCCGCTTGCGTCCGGATTGTGTGGAGGATCACAAATTACCCGGCCTGCCCGGCCGGGGAGCCTTGTGGGCACGTTACGGCAAGGATGCAGCCACCGCGCTGTATCTGGTGGTGGTTCATCTGGAATTGCTGCGGCAGATCCGGCAACGGCAACTGGAATACCTGGCAGAGCGGATTGGCCATCGACCCCATGTCATCATGATGGGCGATTTCAATTGCCGTCCGGACGCGCCTGAATTGAAAGTATTGTGGCAAAAAACCGGGTTATGTCCGCCGCAGCGGGAGATCATGACCTTCCCCAGTTGGAGTCCGCGCATGATGCTGGATTACATACTGGTGACCCCTGCCCTGAAAATCGAGCGGATGGGGGTGATACACGCCCCCTGTTCCGATCATCTGCCTGTCAGCATGGAAATTGAGCTGCCGCCGCAACTGGCGGGTGTGGTTTGAGGCAAAGGCTCAACGGTTTTTGAGCCGGAGGGAGTTGATGACCACCGACAGCGAGCTGAGTGCCATGGCCAGGGAGGCCATCATGGGATTCAGTTTGCCCAGGGCAGCCACCGGAATGGCCATGACATTGTAAAGGAAAGCCCAGGCCAGATTCTGGCGAATGACGCGCAGTGTCTCGGTACTGAGGGTTATGGCATCGGCGACCCGGGCAATGTCGCCGTTACGCAGGGTCATGTCCGCCGTTTCCATGGCAATGTCGGCACCGCTGCCAATGGCAAAGCCGACATCGGCTGCCGCCAGGGCCGGTGCGTCATTGATGCCGTCACCCACCATGCCGACCCGCTCACCCTGAGCCTGCAGTCGTTTGATCAGGCGCAGTTTGTGTTCCGGGCGAGCCTCGGCCATGACGGTGAGTATGCCAACCCGGGCAGCCACTGCACGGGCGGTTGTTTCAACGTCGCCAGTCGCCATGAGGGTGGTCATGCCACGGCGATGCAAACGCTCAATGGCTTCGGCAGCCCCCGGCCGGGGCGTATCGGCGATGCCCAGCGTGGCCACGACCTCGCCATCAACCGCGCAGAAAACCGGGGTCCAGGCCGGATGCAATCCGGTATCCGGCAGGGCGTTCAGATCAATGCCGGCCTGTTCCAGCAGGCTGCGGTTACCCAGAAGAACCGTATGCGTATCAACCATTGCGCGAATGCCCTGACCCGGATGGTTTTCAAAGCCGGTCACGGGATGAATCACCGTTACCCGGGGCAGGGCATGGTCGACAATGGCCCGGGCCAGAAAATGCTCCGAACCGGCTTCAGCGGCTGCCATCAGGGTCAGCAGTTCGGCGTCGGTGCGGGCGGAATGATTGTAAAAGCCGGTGACCCGGGGTCTGCCCTCGGTGATGGTGCCGGTTTTGTCGAATACCAGACAGGTCAGGTGAGTGGCCGTTTCAAGGCTGGCTCCGTTACGGATGTAAATGCCACGGCGGGCGGCCTGTCCGGCTCCCACCATAACGGCTGCCGGTGTCGCCAACCCCAGCGCACAGGGGCAGGCGATCAGCAGCACGGTGATGGCCCGGGCAAAGGCCGTGGTGAGGGGAATGCCCGCCCACCATCCGCCCGCAAAGGTGGCGGCAGCCGCCCACATGACGGCCGGCACAAACCCGGCAGAAACCCGATCCACGTACTGCTGAATGGGGAGCCGGGCCGACTGGGCCTGATCCACCATCTCGATGATACCGGCCAGCACCGTATCGGATCCGATGGCATCCACCCTGACCGTCAACACCCCGTTGCCGTTGACACAGCCGCCGGTTACCGCGTGTCCGGCCTCTTTCACCACCGGCAGGCTTTCACCGGTCATGAGGGATTCGTCAACCGTGGAACGGCCCGCGATGACCGTGCCGTCAGCCGGAATGCGGGAACCCGGCTTGATCCGCAGGATGTCGCCCGGTTTCAGGTTGTCAACATCGACCGGTATTTCTACCTCGCCCGCCAGCAGCAGGGCGGTACGCGGTTGCAATTCGACCAGTTGGCGGATGGCCTCATGGGCGTGCCCCCGGGCCCGCTCTTCCAGATAGCGTCCCACCAGCACCAGACTGATGATACCGGCAGCCGCATCAAAATAAAGGTGGGGATAACCGCTGAGCAGGGCGGTGGTGCTGTAGGCGTAGGCAGAACCAACCCCGAGAGCAATCAGGCTGTCCATGTTGGCCTGACGCTGGCGGGCCAGCCCGAGGGCGCGGGTAAAAAACACCCGACCGGTACCCAACACGACCGGGGTGGTCAACAGGAACTGGGTGAAACGCCACAATCGTCCCGGCCAGTCCAGCATGGCCAGCAGGGTGACGGGCACGGTCAACAGACCGGCCAGCAGAGCCCGGCGACGTGCGGCGTGTAGCCGTTCCGCTTCCCGCTGCATCAGGACTTGCCGCTGACTCAGGGTATCCAGTGGCGATGCCTTGTAGCCGAGACGACCGATCCGTTCAAACAGTTCATCCTGGCTGATGAAGCCCCTGACCCGGGCGGTCTCTGCCGCACGGTTAACCATGGCAGTGTGTATCCGGGCATCACGCCGCAGTACCAGTTCTATCAGCAGGGCGCAGGACGTGCAGCTTAAGCCCTCAATCGCGAACAGGTATTCCTGTTCGGTTGCAGCCGGTGGCGGCGAATGGACGGCTGGCTCGACGGAGCCACGCCCCAGCCCGGGAACAAGCGCGTCCAGCAGGCTGAAAAGCTCTGACGGGGTGATGTGCCGGGGCTGGAAGTGAATGACAAGCTGGCCCAACTCCACGATAAGCCGTACATGACGGATACCGGCCCGTTTACGCAGCAGAATCTCAAGAATGTAAAGCCGTTCCCTGTCACGTTTCAGGGCGGGAACGGCAACGCGCAGCCGCCTTTTGAGTTGATGGACGACGGCGTGGTGAGGGGCGGGATGTGACATGGCAGACACTCATGTCCCGAGCCTGAACTCAGGGCGGTTTGGGCAGTTTGGACTTGACGTGCAGGTAGATCAGATAGAACGTGGCCGTCCATTCATAACGGTATCGCCAGGGATGCGGCAACCAGAGTTGGGTGATTGAAGGCCAGTGCATCTTGATGAGGTAGAGCATCAACAGGTCGTTCATGAACTCTCCCAGCCACTGGGTACCGGAAAGGCCGGTGGCGGTTCGGGTCAGTTGCCGGGCAATTACCCCGCCGGCCTGGACGGTCTCCCGTATCTCCTCAAGCCTGCCGCGCCACCCGCTGGCAGGCAGCGGGGCGGGTCTGGTTTCAACCCGGACAGTCTGTTCCTGTACGCGGTCAATCAACCGGTACAGGCAGGCCGCCACGTCGGCAGTCGTGCAATCCGTCTCCAGAAAATGGATGGAAAGCTTGCCCTGTTTCTCCAGAAAATGAACCCGGTAAACGCCCTCCAGAGCCTGCAGGCCACTGACCAGAACAAAGCCGCACGCGGGCGTGCGGAGTACGGGCGGCAATTGCAGGCGCAGATGGCCGGGCGAACGATGGCGTACGATGACCTGCTTCTGGATGGACACGCTGGCCAGCCGGGGGTTATGCGGTTTTGTCCGGGCCGGGCTGACCGGCCTCGTCGTCACACTCCTTGCATTCGGCCACCAGATCTTCCAGGCTTTCCTTTTGCTGAAGCACGAAGTCCTTGCCCTGCTCGGTCACGCGGGTGGCTCCGGCAATGATTTCCTTGCGGTATTTGTGGATCATATAACCGGCGGCCAGACCCAGGCCGAATACCAGCAGCGGGTGGCGACTCAGGGTACTTAAAACCCCCTTGCGGGTATTGTGCGAACTGACTGCAACCAGTGCCCCGGTAGCGGCTGCACCGGCGGCCATGGAACCTGCCGCATGGGTCGAACCCATCTCGGTCATCATCCTGCCCATGCCTCCCATTGCGTGGTTCATTCCCTGTTGCATCATGCCGTGTTCGGCAACTTTTTTGACGGCACTGGCGGCCTGGTGTATGTGTGTCATCGAGTGGTTCTCCCGCGAGTCGTGTGGTCTGGTGGTTGGGTCGCTTGATTATCCTCACCGTCTCCGTGCAGCATGAGGTAGATTCCCTTGCATCCTTCGCAGCAAAAGCGTTTTTCGCCCTGTGACGACTGAATCGTAAAGCCGTTGACTTCAACAGGCAGATGGCAGAGATCACAGTGGTAGACGGTATCGGACATGGTTATGAATGGATTGTCAGGTCAGTGGCAACTGAATCCGGTCGGGCTGGTTTCGCCATCAGTCTGCCGGGGGCTCACTACCCGACTCGATGCCCGCATCAGCGCGATTCGCATGGCCCCGGTGAGGGCGGCGTTGATGCCGAAGCGGGTCGCCACGGCGGGCAGAAGGATCAGTGAGGCGAAAGCCAGACCGGTTCCCAGGATCAGGGCACCCTGGGCGGGTGTGGCGTCAATGGACGTGGAGGCACGGGCTGTCATCATGGTAAATAACCTCTTGGAGGGTATGGGGAATGCACCGCATACCCCATACAAACCCCGGGCCAGAGGCCGGAACCCTGACAAACAGCGATGGTTGCACGTCCACACCGACAAAAACACGCTGTTAGCTATGGGATATGACACACCCCTGACGTCATCTCACGTGTTCTGCCTGAAACTTGCAAATGATGTTACCATTTTCCCGACATTCAATGAAAGGGTAGCCCGGTTTTGCCCTTCGGACATCACACAAACCCACAGGCTTGATTGCCTGCCCTGGCGCGGAGAGTTTATACATGGCTTCCAGTTCCCCGACCCACTTACGTTCGACCGCAACGCATCCCGGCCTACTGGTTCGCTGGCTCATCATTTCAATGTGCCTGGGCGGTATCCTGTTGCTGTTCTACCTGGACGGGTTGCTGCATCAGCATCCCACATTCTCACTGCAGGGAGAGAATCTCAATTACGGCCTGTTGTTTTTTACCGGGTTGTTCACCGGATTCCACTGTGTGGGCATGTGCGGTGCGCTGGTGGTGGGGTATTCCCTGCGGGGAGGAGAGCGATCCACTGCCAACTGGCGATCCCATTTGCAATATGCCCTGGGCAAGACGGTTTCCTACACGGCCATCGGTGCGTTATTTGGCGCAGTGGGGGCGGTGGTCACCTTCACGCCCTGGCTGCGCGGGATGGCAGGCCTTCTGGCCGGCCTGTTCCTGCTGGTTTTTGGCCTGGGCATCATCAATCCGGCCTGGTCGCTACATCGTCTGCGCCTGGGAGTCCCGGCTACCCTGATGCGTTTTATCGGGCAGGCCTATCGGCGATACAACCACCCGCTCCTTATTGGCTTGTTGAATGGCCTTATGATCATCTGCGGGCCACTGCAGGCTCTGTACATCATGGCTGCCGGAACCGGCAGCCCCCTGGCGGGGGCAAAACTGCTGCTGGCTTTCGGCCTGGGCACCCTGCCGGTCATGCTGGGATTCGGTTTTTTAACATCGGGCGTCTCGAATCGGCTGGCTCCCCGCATCGTCAAGGCGTCCGGGTTTCTGGTGATGGCCCTCGGCCTCATCATGCTGAACCGGGGTTTAATCATGACCGGCTCGGGTCTGGATTTTCAGAGCCTGAAGAATCGGATGCTGTCCGAACCGGTGGCGACCCTGAACCACGCCGACGCGGAACATCATCACGGTGTAGCCCGAAAGGATTTGCCCGACTGGGCCAAAACGCTCAATGATGATATTTCACGCTGGCTCGAACAATGGCGCAGTCCTCACCCGGACAAGCACTCCCCCTGAAGCAGAACATGAACAAACTGACACGGCAGGCCATTGTGGCCGGCATCCTGGGTAACGCGCTGGAATGGTATGACTTTGCCCTCTACGGGCATTTTTCGGTGTTTATCGGCAAAACCTTTTTCCCATCGGAACAACCGGATCTGGCACTCCTGGCGGCTTTTGCCGTTTTCAGCGTCAGTTTCTGCATGAGACCCATCGGAGCCTTGATCTTCAGTGCCATGGGGGATCGCTATGGACGTAAAAGGGCACTATCACTGTCGATGCTGGGCATGGCGATACCGACCGCCGGCATTGGCCTGCTGCCGCCCTACGCTGACATCGGTGTTGCCGCGACGGCAATACTGGTCATATTGCGGCTGTTTCAGGGGCTGTCACTGGGTGGGGAAATGGGCGGGGCCGTCACCTACGTGATGGAACACACCCCGCCGGAACGAACGGGGTTTGCCTCCGCCCTGATTCAGGCCAGCACCTGCGGCGGTTTGTTGCTGGGAAGCCTGATTTCCGGCGGATTGTCCCTGATGCTGACGGATGCGGCGTTCAACGACTGGGGGTGGCGCGTGCCTTTCATTCTGGGCCTGGTGGCTGCCGGAATCGGCATCCGGATTCGACGTGACATGCCGGAGAGTGCCCTGTACGAACTGGCCCGCTCGGAAGAGCGATTACTGCGTAATCCGGTCAGAACCCTGTTTCTGAGCCATAAGCAACCGCTGGTGCTGGCAATAGCCCTGCTGGCACCCATGACCTGCTGTTTCTTTTTGATATTCGTCTATTTCAACAGCTTCATGATGGCGGAACTGCACCTTCCGGCGAGTCAGGCACTCCTGCTGACCTCCCTGGCCCTGACCCTGTCCCTGCTGGCCACCCTGCTCGGCGGCTGGTGGGCTGACCGTCTGGGTTACCGGCGGGTGTTGGCGACCGGAGTGGGCACCGCCCTGCTGGCGGTGTTGCCGGTCATGTCCACCCTGGCAACCGGCTGGACCGACGCGGGCACCTGGCCCGCCCTGTTTGGTTTCGCCCTGCTGATCGGTTTATACACCAGCCCGGTGTTCGCAGCGGTAGCAAGCCTGTTTCCCACCGAAATCCGCTACAGCGGGGTCAGTTTTGCCGTCAACATCGCCTCTCCGCTGTTTGGCAGTACCGTTCCACTATTGGCCACCTGGGTTATTCACCGGCAGGGAGCCGCGGCTGGATTCACCAGTCTGGGTGTGTACATCATGGTGCTGTTTGGCCTGGCCGGCATTGCCCTGTATCAGATTTGGTCAGGGGAGCGAGGGGTGAGGGTTGAGGGGTGAGTGGCGCGGCCATCCTGGCCGCGTGGCAGGCAGATGGCAGATGTGGCGCGGCCATCCAGGCCGCGTGTCACCACACACCACTGGCGATTTGCCCAGTCCTTTCACCCTGTCCTTAACCGACACTGCCCTCAATTCAAAGCCGGTTTCAGGTGCGGATACCTGAAGGCATAACCCAGGGCCAGTAATCGTTCCGGTCTGACGTTCTGGCTTCCCAGCAGCAATTCGGCCCGCTCTCCCAGCATCCAGTGCAACAACAGGGCCGGAACCCTGAATACGGCAGGCCGGTGCAGCACCTCTGCCAGCGTCCGGGTAAATTCAGCGTTGCTGACCGGGTTGGGAGCGGTCAGATTGTAAATTCCCTGACCGTCCGGGTTGTTCAGCAGGTATTCGATGATGCCGATTTCATCATCCCGGTGTATCCAGCTCATCCACTGCCCTCCCCCACCGATTGGCCCGCCCAGCCCCAGCCGGAACGGCCACAGCAAGCGTCCCAGCATGCCGCCGGATCGGTGCAATACCAGCCCGGTTCGCAGTACACACACCCGGACGCCCGCTTCAGCGGCAGCCCAGGCCGCCTGTTCCCAGGCCGCACACAAACCAGCCCCGTAATCCTGCCCGACCGGGTTGTCCTCATTCACGACCGTATCGCCGGTGTTGCCGTAGTACCCGATGGCTGAACCACTGAGCAATACCGCAGGCGGCTGGCTGGAGGCTTTGATCCGTGCCACCAGATGTTCGGTCAGGCTAACCCGACTCGCCCACAATGCCTGTTTGCGGGCCGGTGTCCAGGCGGCGTCGATAATGGGTAGACCGGCCAGATTGATGACAGCATCGAACACCTGACCGGGCGACCACTCATCCAGCGAACCCCAGGCCGTCACCTGCGGCGACAAGCGGCTGGTAACCGTTGCCGGTTGGCGGCTTAAAACCGTTAATTCATGTCCTTGTGCCAACAGGCTGGAACACAGGGCACGTCCGATAAATCCGGTGCCGCCGGTAAGAAGTATGCGCATGATGAGGGTCTCCGTAATAGGGATCAGGGGCTAGGGGTCAGGGGTGAGTGATGCCGGTTACTGAACACGGTTAACATCAGTCCGGGACAGGAATTTGGCCAGCAACGCCTACGGGCGTTATGAGGTCTGGATCAGGCAAAAATTCCCGGGATGCCCCTCACCACTCACCACTCACCACTCACCCCTCACCCCTCACCCCTCACCACTCACCATTCACCACCCAACCATGACTCCCATGACGATCCTGTCCCGGTTCACGGGAATACTGTTATTGCTGACCTCCACCCTGGCGCAGGCCTGGTGGCATGAAGACTGGGGTTCGCGCCGTCAGGTGACGGTGGATACCTCGGC
>CAIVXW010000039.1 GCA_903910005.1 uncultured Methylococcaceae bacterium | reverse complement strand
AGTGAGTACGGCATACCTACCAGCAATCCATGCCGCCATCCGCCATCCGCCATCCCCCATCCGCCCCTCGCCACTTACACCCTGACCCTTGTCCCGAATTCAGGCTAAAATACTCTCCTCTCTGCCACTCAACGCCGGATACCTCCCCCCATGAATTTCCTTCTGAACGGACTATGGGCCCTGTGCCTGGCAGGTTCCCTTGCAGCCAGTGCCGCCGAGCCGGTGGTCGATCACCACGACGATCTGGTCGCCGATAACAACCTGACCCTCAGCCAGGTGGTGGAAGCCACCTTTGAAAAATACCCGGATCGGCTAATCGTGGCGGCCTATGAGGAAGAGGCCCGCGCCCTGGAGCGTCGCACGGCCAACTGGATTGCCGGCTATCCCATGCTTTACCTGCAATGGATTGACGACCGCACCTTTGATAGCCGGGGGCGGGTGGAAGTGCAAACCGGTTATCAGATTCCGGTATGGATGTGGGATCAACGCAAGGCCAGCGGTGCGGTGGCCACTGAAGCCCGCCGTAACACCGCGCTGTTCCGCCAGGCATTGCGACATGAAGTGGCCGGCCAGGTACGTGATGCCCTGTGGACAATCCGGCTGATGGAGAATCACCACGAGTTGGCCCAAAAAATCCATGAAGTTGCCAACCGTCTGACTGACGTGGTGCGGCGTCGGGTTGAACTGGGTGATCTGGCCCGCACGGATCTGTTGCTGGCAGAAGCCGATCAGCTTGAAAAGAAAACTGCCCTGATCCAGGCCGAGGCGGAGGTCATGCACGCCCGCAAGGCGTACAGCAACCTGACCCGGCTGAATCGGTTGCCGACAGGCTTTGAGGAAAACCTCCATCCCGGTCAGGCCATTGAAACCTCGCATCCGGCCCTGGCTTCCGCCAATGGCCTGATTGAACGGGCACAGGCCGAGGTCGATTACGTACGGCTATCCAAACAGGGCAATCAACCCACCATTTTGCTGGGCACCCAGCACGACCGCGCCACCCGGCGCGACGCTTTTGGCACCGAAACCAATCTGGTATTGCAGGTTCCGATTGGCGGGGAGTCCTACAACGGCCCGTTTGTGGCGGAGGCCAGCCTGGCCCTGAACCGGGCCATTGCCCAGCGGGAAAATCTGGTGCGTCAACTGGAAAAAGCCCTGCATGAGGCGGATCATGACCTGGCGGTGGATCAGGCCGCGCTGGATGTCGCCGGTCAGCGCAAGACGATTGCCGAAACCCAGCTCAGAATGAATCGTCTGGCCTTTGAAGCCGGTGAAATATCGCTTATTGACTATCTCCGCATTACCGCCAGTGCCGAAGCTGCCATCCGCGACGCCGCCGAATGGCGCATCCGGGTTCAGCGTGACATCGCCGTTCGCAATCAGGTTATCGGAGTTACTCCATGATGAACAACATTCTGACACTGCTTTTGGTAGTGGTCTCAACGGTCGGTGGATCGGCTTTCGCTGCCACTTCGCTGCTGACCGTCAGCGACGAACAGGCCGGGCATCTTGGCGTTCGCCTCAACCAGCCGCAACCGGTGGACAACCACCCCCTGGGACGGGCGCCGGCTCAGGTGGTGTTGCCGCCTGACAATGAATACCTGGTCAGTGCCCGCCAGGCCGGGCTGGTTGAAACGCTCGCCGTGTCGCCGGGTAGTCCGGTCACAAAAGGCGACATCATGGCGGTATTGCAAAGCCCCTCCCTGCTGGAACTGGAGCGAACCCTGCTGGATGCCGCCAGCGAATTCGGCCTGTCCCGCGCCCGGCTGGAACGGGATCGGGTTCTGCTGGCTGAAGGACTGATTGCCCGCATGCGCTGGCTGGAGACCCAAAGCCAGCAGCAAAAGGCCGGGGCCGCTCTCGAAATGGCCCGCCAGACATTGATCGCCAGCGGCTTAACCCTGGCTGAGGTCAACCGGCTGGAGTCCGATCACCGCCTGGACAGCCGCTGGACGGTACGCTCCCCCCTCACCGGTGTGGTACTGGAACGCCAGGTCGTGACCGGTCAGCGGGTAGAACTGCTGGCTCCACTGTTCCGGGTTGCAAACCTGAGTACCCTGTGGCTGGATGTCAGCGTTCCCCAGGAACGGCTGGGCGAGATGGCCCGGGGCGACCGGATTCAGCTTGAAAACCCCGAGGCAACCGCCCGCATCATCCAGGTGGGTCAGGTGATTGACAGCGACAGCCAGACCGTTCTGGTCAGAGCGGTACTGGAACAGGGTAACCCGAATCTGCGTCCCGGCATGAACGTCAATGTGCGACTGCTGCACAACAGCCGGGAGCGGCTGTTCAGTTTGCCGCTGGCAGCACTGTTTACCCATGAATCCACCCGGTATGTGTTCGTGAAAACCCCGGCGGGCTATGAAGCCAGAGCGGTGGCGGTGGTCGGCGAGGAGCCACACCGGGTGGTGATCCACCACGGCCTGAGCGGGGGAGAATCGGTGGTTGTAGCAGGCGTGGCCGCACTCAAGGCAGCCTGGCTGGAAACCGGCGAGGAAAAATGATGTTGGGAGCACTTATCCAGTTTGCCCTGACTCAGCGGGTTTTCGCCCTGCTGATCGCCCTGATGCTGGCGGTCGCCGGTTACCACGCCGCCATCAACCTGCCGATTGATGCCTTTCCCGATGTATCACCCACCCAGGTCAAGATCATCATCAAGGCACCGGGCATGACGCCCGAGGAGGTGGAGTCCCGCATCACCACCCCGGTTGAGGTCGAACTGCTGGGGATTCCGCGTCAGACCATGCTGCGTTCCATTGCCAAGTACGCCCTGACTGACATTACCCTGGATTTTGAGGAAGGTACCGACATCTATTGGGCCAGACAGCAGGTTGCCGAACGCATCAACGGGGTCTGGGCCAGTTTGCCTGCGACCATTGAAGGCGGGATTGCCCCCATGACCACGCCACTGGGGGAACTGTTCATGTTCACCCTGGAAGGGGGCGACCTCAGCCTGATGGAACGGCGCAATCTGCTGGACTGGGTGATCCGACCGGCCCTGCGCAATGTTCCCGGGGTGGCCGATGTGAATGTGCTGGGCGGCGAAGTCAGAAGTTTTGAAGTCATTCCCGACAATGCCAGACTGCTGGCCCGTTCGGTGACGGTCGATGATATTCGTCAGGCTCTGCTTGCCAACAACCGCAATGACGGAGCCGGTCGCCTGGATCTGGGCGAGGAAGCCCTGCTGGTCAGGGCGGAAGGACGCCTGGTTTCGCTGGAGGACATCAGGGCTTTGGTAGTGGCCCGCCGTAACGGAACCGCCATCACCCTGGGCGATGTCGCCCAGGTGCGGACAGGCATGCTGACCCGTTACGGTGCCGTCAGCCAGAATGGCCGGGAGGAAGTCACCGAGGGTCTGGTACTGAGCCTGCGCGGAGCCAATGCCAGCAAGGTGGTGCAGGGCGTGGAAGCCCGCCTGGATCAACTGCGTCCGGCTTTGCCGCCGGGGGTCGAAATCAGGGTGTTTTATAACCGGGGAGATTTGATCGAACGGGCGGTGCATACCGTGGTCAAGGCACTGATCGAAGCAACCCTGCTGGTGCTGGTGTTGCTGGTTTTGTTTCTGGGTGATATCAGGGCCGCCCTCACGGTGGCCTGCATTCTGCCACTGGCAGCCCTGTTGACCTTCCTGATGATGGGCCTGACCGGCCTGTCCGCCAATCTGATGAGTCTGGGAGGGCTGGCCATTGCCATCGGCATGCTGGTGGACTCCGCCGTAGTCGTGGTGGAAAACGTGGCCACCTGTCTGTCTGATCCGGCCCGGGGACGCAAACTGCCCCGTTTGCACCTGATCTACCGGGCCGTGCGGGAAGTGGCGGTACCGGTCACCTCCGGCATCCTCATCATCATTATCGTATTTTTGCCACTGCTGACCCTGCAGGGACTGGAAGGCAAGCTGTTCTCGCCGGTGGCCCTCACCATCGTTTATGCCCTGGGCGGTTCGCTGCTGCTGTCGCTGACGGTCATCCCGGTTCTGGCGTCCTTCCTGTTGGGTTCTTCCGCCCACCACGAACCCTGGCTGCCATCGCGTTTGCGTCAACTCTACCTGCCCCTGCTGGAGGCCGGTCTGGCCCATCCCCGTCCGGTCATCCTGGCGGCGTTGGGGCTATTGGTTGTGACGGCAGGTGCCTACAGCCAGATTGGCAAAACCTTCATGCCAACCCTGGATGAGGGCGACATCATCATTCAGACCGAAAAACTGCCTTCGATCACGCTACGGCAATCGGTGGCACTGGATCTCAAAATTCAGTCCGCCATCCTGGAACATGTGCCGGAAGTCACCCGCATGGTATCCCGGGTCGGGGCCGATGAAATTGGCCTGGATCCCATGGGACTCAACGAAACCGACAACTTCATGGTACTCAAACCCCCGTCCGAATGGCGGATGAAAACCCGGGAAGAATTGATCGAGGCCATTCGTACGGTGCTGGCCACCCTTCCCGGGCTTGCCTATGGCTTCACCCAGCCGATCCAGATGCGGGTTACCGAGATGCTGACCGGGGTACGTGGCGATGTAGCCATCAAACTGTACGGGCCTGATCTGAACGTACTCAATGCCACCGCCGAGACCATCGCCAGCGTCGTGGGTCAGGTTCCCGGTGCCACCGATGTCTTTACCCTGCGTAATGAGGGCATGCAATACCTCGTAATCAAACCGGATCGGCTGGCAGCCGGTCGACTGGGACTGAACACCGATCAATTGGGCGACCTGCTCCGCATCCAGTTGGAAGGACTGAAACTGGGCGTGGTGCAGGAGGGCATCCAGCGAACTCCCCTGTTGCTCAGGGGAAGCGGTGCCGCCGATGAACTGGCCAGCTTGCAGGTGAGCCTGCCTGATGGTTCCAGGGTGCCGTTGCGCGGCATTGCCGCCATTGAACGGGTGGAGGGCGTAGTGGCCATCGCCCGTGAAAAGGCCCAGCGGTACGCGGTGATACGCACCAACGTGGAGGGACGTGATCTGGTTGGTTTTGTGGCGGAGGCCCGGCAGCGGGTGGCCGAACAGGTGAGCTTGCCGCAGGGGTATTTTCTGGAATGGGGGGGGCAGTTCGAGAACCAGCAACGGGCAGCGGCCCGGTTGGCCCTGGTCATTCCGGTTTCCCTCGGGCTGATTTTCCTGCTGCTGTTCACCACATTCGGGCGCATCCGTCAGGCAATGCTGGTATTGTCCAACATCCCGCTGGCCCTGATCGGCGGGGTGTTCGCGCTGTGGCTGTCGGGCGAATACCTGTCGGTACCGGCCTCGGTCGGCTTTATTGCCCTGCTGGGCATTGCCGTGCTGAACGGGGTGGTGATGGTATCGTATTTCAATCAGTTACGGGCGCGGGGCATGCCGCTGGAAACAGTGGTGCGGGTCGGGGCCACACGTCGACTGAGACCTGTACTGATGACGGCCAGCATTGCGGCACTGGGCCTCATGCCGCTGCTGTATGCGAGCGGACCCGGTTCGGAAATCCAGCGGCCCCTGGCAATCGTGGTAATTGGCGGCCTCATCACTTCCACCCTGCTGACCCTGATCCTGCTGCCCATTTTGTATCAGCGTTACGGCGAACGCCCGGGAGAACAGCCATGAACCCTACCGTATTGCTGACCCTGCTGGTTCCTCCGGCCATGGAGGAAACCCTGGTGGACTGGCTGCTGGAAATCGAGGCGGAATACGGCTTCAGCAGCGTGCCGGTCAGGGGTCATTCCAGTCGCCACCAGGGACTCAGCCTGGCCGAACAGGTCAGTGGCCGCCGCCAGCAGATTCGCTTCGAGATTCACCTCCCGGCAACCCGGGCTGACGCATTGGTACAACAACTCAGGGCAGATTTTCAGGGAGCCGGTCTGCACTACTGGATCGTTCCCCTGCAGGAATGGGGGCACGTATGACGAGTCCTGCTCGCCATTCCCCTGGACGGCAGCATGGCACTGGATGACATGGATCGTTACATCATTGAAACCACCCTGAACCGGCTCGATGGCAATGTAGCCGCTGCGGCCCGGGCTTCCGGGAACGACCCGCGCAACCATGCGTTACCGGGTCAAAAAATACGGCCTCAAACTCGATACCCGACAACAGGATTCCCCATGAAACTGGCAGATATCTTCGCAGAACACGGCAAGGTGGCGGCGTATTACCGCCTGTTGCGCCTCGACAAACCCATCGGCATCTACCTGTTGCTGTGGCCTGGCCTGTGGGGGCTTTGGATCGCGGGACAGGGGCAGCCCCACGGGGATGTATTCCTGATCATCCTGCTGGGAACCGTCCTGATGCGTTCAGCCGGTTGTGTCATCAATGATTATGCCGACCGCGACGTCGACCCGCATGTCGAACGAACCCGCCAGCGTCCCATTGCCGCCGGGCAGGTCAAACCGCGTGAAGCCCTCTACCTGTTCGTGGCCCTGTGCCTGGTGGCCTTGCTGCTGGTATTTCAGGCCAATGTACTGACCCGCTGGCTGTCGCTGCCGGCGGCGTTTCTGGCTGCATCCTATCCCTTCATGAAGCGATACACCCACTGGCCGCAGGCATACCTCGGCATGGCGTTCGGCTGGGCAGTACCGATGGCATTCGCGGCGGAAACCGGCAGCGTCCCCCTGGTAGCCTGGGAACTCTACCTGGCTGCAATCCTGTGGGCTCTGGTGTACGACACCCAGTACGCCATGGTCGACCGTGAAGACGACCGCGCCCTGGGCGTCAAATCAACCGCCCTCCTGTTCGGGCAATGGGACAGACTGATGATTGGCCTGTTGCAGACCGGATTGTTGCTGGTGTTGTGGACTGTCGGCCAGCATGCCGGTCTGGGGTTACCCTATCAGATCAGCCTGGTAGCCGCCGGTCTATCCGCACTGTACCAGCAATGGCTGATTCGTCACCGCACCGCTACCGCCTGCTTTCAGGCATTTCTGGCCAACCACCCCTTCGGCCTGTTTATTTTTACCGGAATCCTGCTGAGTTATTCACTGCGATGAGGGATGAGGGATGAGGGATGAGGGGTGCAGGTTACCGAACACGATTGCATTCCGCATTCTGCTTTCCCCACTCACCCCCACCCCCGTCAGCCACCCTGGGTCAAACGAACCGGATCCAGCAGTTTTTCCAGTTCCTGGCGGGACAGGTCAGTCATCTCCACGGCGACCTCCAGAATGGGCCGACCGCTCTGGTAGGCTTTTTTGGCGATTTCCGCCGCCCGGAGGTAACCAATAACCGGATTAAGGCGGGTGACCAGAATGGGATTGAGCCTGAGCGGCTGATCCAGTCGTTCCTCCCTGATCCCGAAATCTGCCACCGCCCGATCCGCCAGCAAGCGGGTCGCGCTGGCCAGCAGTTCAATGCTTTGCAACAGATTGTAGGCAATCACCGGCAACATGACGTTGAGTTGAAAATTACCGGACTGACCGGCCAGGGTCAGGGTGGTATCGTTGCCGATCACCTGGGCCGCCACCATGCAGACCGCCTCCGGAATCACCGGGTTGACCTTGCCCGGCATGATCGAACTGCCCGGCTGCAGGGCTGGCAGTTCGATTT
>CAIVXW010000038.1 GCA_903910005.1 uncultured Methylococcaceae bacterium | reverse complement strand
ATCTGCTGCATGCAGGCCACCCGCCAGGCCACTACCCGATAAATGCCCGGTGCCAGTTCCAGTCTCGCACGTGTACTCAGTTGCAGGGCTTCCACCCGGCAACCATTCTTCATCCCGGCGGCAACTGCCCCAGGCACCCGGAATGCTGGCCTCGGGGGCGTTGCTGAGGGTGTTCGAGATCAGCATTAACCGCTTCTTCAAGCGGGCATCGCCCGGATCGGCACCTGAAAATTCCTGTTCTGACGTGGGGTTGAAAAGCGATGGCAAACCGTAGTTCGCCGCTTTATTCAAGCTCCGAACCGCACTGGCTCCCGCCAAACCCCTGCCGAACCCTCATTCTGGCTGGACTTCGGAAGTTGTGTGGAATGGTATGGGTTTGAACCTGCTGGAGTGTACGGTCACGGACAATTCCGGCTTTATCCGATATCTCAAACTGAAAACCCGGCACTGGCTAATCGTTTCACCCAGGCGGCGCGACTGCCGTGAACGGCAAGCAATTTCACCAGGCCATGCCGAAACTCGAGTTCCCGGTTGGTCAGTTTCATCGCGTCAGCCAGATTTTTTAACCCTTGCAAAGCCTGGTCATAGGCACGGCCTGATCCGCGTTGCAGGGTTTCATCAATGTCTGCCCAGGCGCGATCCGACATGGCAGCCAGTTGCTCCAGTTGATGTTTACGCGCCGCCTGGCGTTTGGCTTCCTGAGCGGCGCGGTATTGGTGTTCGGCTGCCTCGCGTTTGTTTTGGGCGGCTTCCCGACCTGCGTTGATCTGCTGGACGGTGCGTTGCAGCGGCCGGGGATGGTCTATGGCCTGCTCGCGCTGCCATAACAAGTACCCTTGTCGCATGCTTCGTTCCGCTTCCTGACTGCGGCCTTCCAGTAACAAACGCATGGTTGCACGCATGGATTTCGGGGATTGTGTGGCAAGCCATTGATCCATGTCCGAATCAACCGTATTGCATTCTGCCAGCGGCGGGCTGGCGTCAGCGGCGGCAGCGAGCCAATCAGGATCAATCTGCAGGAATTTCGTAAGAGCCGTTTGCGCCGGGGTTAAGGTTTGCAGGCCAGCAGGCAATGGCGGTTCGATGTCCTCATCGCCCAGCTCATTGTTGCCGACGCGAGCCAGCCAACCCAGATACAGCGGGCGGGTATCACCACGCAGTAATTCATCGCGTAGCGGCAGCAAATGGCTCATCCAGCCTGGATCATCCGACTCGTTCCAGAAACGCTCGGACTCGCCCGATTCCTCGTTAAAATCCCAGATCAATACCCAATGCTCCTTGAAACGCTGTACGGAAAACGCATCGCAAAAATAGGGTTTCGCCCCGCAAGCCGATTTGCGGGTATACGAATTCAGTAACCCTTCGTCCAATGCGAGCAGCGGCAGGCGCAGCATCAGGATACAACTGCCCCAATTGGCGAAATAGACATGGGCGTCGAAATAGTGCTGCATCCAGTCCAGCACATCGCCTTTGAGATCGCCCCAGTGATATTCGTTGATGAAACGGGTTGCAGTGATGGTGGCACGCGACGAGAGGCTGCGTAGTTCCGCTTGTTGCTCCGGGGTTAGCGGCTGATCCACCGCCAGAAATTCGTAATATTGATATTCGCTCATGCCATTATCCAATCAATCAAGCCTCCAGGTTTTACCGGTCTTGTTCCGGCAATCCTGGAGTACGACGAGAGTCGTGCCTTCGTGGCAAAAAAACGGGGCCAGTCGCCGCAGGAGGGTCACGGGTCGGTTAACCGGATACAGTCGTCCGGTATTCACCAACCCGTACAAGGTAGATTGGGCTATGGTTAGCCTTTGGGTTTGAACTGGCCGTAGAGGGTCTGCAGCCAGGCGATGACATAGCGGGTGGTTTCCTGAAGCCGGGTCAGCAGGTGGTTGGCCACGGCTCCGGGGCTCATTCCCTCAAACCGTTTGCGGTAGCCGCTGATGACCCAGGGAGTCCCAAAGGCTCCGAGCAGGATGCCGAACAGATAGGTAGTCGGGAATGACGATGATGCAGCCGTGCCGGATGCCGCCGGTACCGCCGTCGGCGGTGCGGACTGGATTGGCGCGGGAGCGGTGGTGCTGACCGGTGTGACTGCCGGAACCGAGTAATCATCCGGTATTACCTTTTCAGTGAGTCCGGGAATACTGGGGAACGGCGTACTGCCATTGCCAACCACCAGTTGTGCCTTCATGCCTTTTTCCATGTGCTGGGCCATGTCGCAATGAACCAGATAGGTTCTGTCTTCCTTGGGCAGGATCAGGGTGCCGCTGATTTTGGCCGGGCCTGTGACTTCCAGATGAAACATGCCCTTGTCGTACATGAATTTGGGCAATCCGTGCATCATCCATTGGTGCCGGATGTTGTCTTCGTTGATGAAGTTGACGGTCAGGCGGGTACAGGGTTTAACCTTCCATTCCTGCTGGTCAAAGGCAAACATGCTGCCCGGAAATTTCTTCGCATATTGATGGCCGGCATGTACCGTGATCTGGGCGTCCTCACTGATGCGA
Organism: uncultured Methylococcaceae bacterium; assembly: GCA_903910005.1. Classification (GTDB taxonomy): domain Bacteria; phylum Pseudomonadota; class Gammaproteobacteria; order Methylococcales; family Methylococcaceae; genus CAIVXW01. The sequence continues at coordinate 8,409 of CAIVXW010000038.1, read as the reverse complement.
TCACAACCGGCTGGCAGTTTGTCCTTGTTCTGGCCCATGATCATGCCACCGTCCATATCCATCAGGTGGCCATCGCCGTGATCCATCAACTGATTATGTTCCACGATCTGCTGTCCCGTGGCCGCGTGGGCCAGGGGACTGACCAGTAACGTGCCCAGCAGAAATAATCTGATAGTGTGTGTCATGACATTCTCCGCCGTTTCAGGGCTTGGTTCTGAACTGTGAAATCAATTGGTTGAAATAACCGAGCAAACTGACGCGCCAGGTATAGGCAGCGTAGGCAGCCATTCCCAGCAGCAGACCCGAAAATAATCCGCCCAGGGGACTGTTGTCTGCCGGTGTCGGTTGGGACACGCTGGCCGTGGCGGCCTGACGTGGGGCAGTGGCGGCAGGCTCGGCGGGCCGCATGCCGGCCGGTTCTCCCAGGCTGTTCCAGTCATCCATGTAGTTTTGCCATACCGGGACTTTTCTCTCCCAGAACGCCTTGGTGAAATAGGGTTTGAGATCCATGCCGTGGGTTGCGGGCGTGCCGTTTTCGTCCAGATAATTCTTGTAGACGATCAGGCTGATGCTGCCGCCTTCGCCCATGCCGTTGGTAGTAAAGGCTTTTTCCACGTGATCGTGGAACATCCAGACACCGGCACCGAAGCTGTGCAATCCGTCATCGGTGGTATTGAGGGCCAGGTCAAGTCGCTGGGCCGGGGCCAGCATGTATACGTCGCGGGTTACCTGGGCCTGGGGGTTTTGTTCGACACCGTCGTAGTGGGTTTCGGTCGCCTTGTGGCCGTGGGCATGCAGGGCCATGGTTTCGGTGTGGCCGTTCAGTACCCGCAGTTTGACCTTTTCGTTTTGATTGACCGTAACCAGTGACTCCCTCAGGGTATAGGGGAACGCCCGCCCGTTCATGATGAAATAGTCGTCCGTGGCGTCGGTGATGTCGTAGTCCTGGTTCATGGCTTTGGCAATCAGGCGGGGATCATTGGCCGATTGCGGCAGGGCGTGCAATTCCTTGTCAATGGACTGGTAGTGAATGTCATATTCCTGGGAGTATTTCTCCTGCACGGCCACCGAGGGGTGACGCACCTGGCCGGCTCCCACGTTAAAGGTTTGAACCCAGTTGTTGGGACGGTTTTCCTCTACGATGAACAGCCCCGCCAGTCCCATCGGAATATGGGTATGCGGTTGTACGTGGCAGTGATAATACATGGTGCCGGCCTGACGTGGCCGGATGACGTAGGTTTTGCTTTGACCCGGCATGATGTCCATCTGGCTGGTCTGGCCGACGCCATCGTTGCCTTCGCCGGCGTGATCCATGAATGGATGATCGACACCGTGTAAATGAATCGAGTGCGGGAAGTAATGGGTGTTTTCCACCACCAGCCAGACCACGTCACCCTGTTCTACCCGAATCGGGGCCGAGGGCATGCGGATCAGCGGATTGGCTTCCACGCTGGCAAAACTGCGGGTGGACATGTCGCGGCTCTTGGGGGCAAACACCCAAAAGCTCGGCTGGATGCCGGGGGCAATGTCGAAGGTGGGGACGACCCCCTGAAAATCGGGTGAATGGCCGTTCAGTTCGAGAATTTCCAGCTTGATAATGATGTGATCGGGATCGCCATCCTTGTCCATGTCGTTGGTCATGGTGATGGCATCGGCAGCCAGATTGGACGTATCCATCAGGGTCTGCATGGAGATGTTGTTGGTTCCCTTGACGAAGGCAGCAATATCAGCCGGGTTGTCGGGGTTGCAGACTCTGGACTCCTGAATGGTGACCCCCTCCAGCGTCTGGGCCTTGCGCCATTGCTGGGGGGCACCGCTGTTGCAGAAGGGTTCGGCTTCGCCCAGTGCAATGGTGGCACTGGGTGGGGGAGTGGTCACGGCTGGGGTCACCATGGAAGCTGACAGGGCAGCGAATCCCAACCAGAGGGCGAGGCGATGTGTACGCATGGTTTTGTACCGTTTGGTGTTGATTTGAATGGAACGGGGCACTGGGGCCGGGGCGTCCTGATGACGGGGGAAGGTGAGTCTGTACCAATGATAAACCCCGGTTCGTGATGACTCGCCGGGGTTTCGACAGGTAGATCCGGCTTTCAGGTACTGCCCACTATCTGGGGCGTATACCGGCAAAAGCAAGCGGGTGGGTCATCAATCTGCCATCAGGCTGATTTTTTGTTGAGAACCTTGTCTACCGCCGCCTTGAACCCTGCATTTGACAGATAACCGATGTATCCGATTGCGCCCAGTACGACCACAATGACAAACCAGGTGCTGCCTGAAATGCCGGTTTGTGACGCACCGACCTTGAAGGGAATGTGCGCGTCGATTTTCTGGCCTTCATTCACCAGGGTCACGTGAGCCAGGTAAGAACCGGGTTCGGTGAAGTTGATGGTGGTATTGGCGGAACCGGTGGGATAGGCGAGCGGCTCCTTGTAGAAAACACGGCTGCCTTCCGGTTCGCGGGTGATTTCAAATTCGACCGTCATGTTGCGGAGGGCTTTGCCTTCGTAGTCGAATACGATGGTGGTGGAGCCGGTTTCAGGTATGGAGTTACAGTACTCGGTGGTGCCGGTCAACTGGGGTTGATAGGCGGTAAAGTGTACCCAGTAGGAACCTACCGGTATACGGCAGGAATCCGCATCGACACCGCTGGCCCCGCCGTGGGCCCAGACCGACGCCGGGATCAGGAATGAAAGAAAAAGACTGAACGCGATCAACCAGCGTTGAACGAATTTTTGGGTGTGCATATCGCTTCCCTCTCTTGGAGTTTTTTGGAGTTGTGGTAATTGTTGTGTCGTGCCGATGCTGGCCCTGTGTATATTCATGGGCCGGTCTGAACCGAGTGGGTTGGTGACGGCAATGGGGCAGAACGCGGCGAATATACAGAACGGGTAGACCTTGCACAATGGTTTGAGTTTCATGGTGGCTGCAACGGATGCCGGTAGCGGTCAGGCCTTGAGCAGTTCATCCAGTTGGCCGCGCCGCTCAAGTGCGGACAAATCGTCGTAACCCCCTACATGCACGTCGCCGATGAAAATCTGTGGCACGGTACGACGCCCGGTAATCCGTACCATCTGTTCGCGCAGGCTGCTGTCCCTGTCTACCCTGATTTTTTCGAGGGGGTTGACTCCCTTGCGGAGTAACAGGCGTTCTGCCATGACACAAAACGGGCACTGTTCCGTACAATACATGATGACTTTAGGCATGAAATGAATCACTGGTTGAGTTGAAATATCGGGTACGTCATTGTACCAGCCCACCCCGGCATGAATCCGGCCAGTCGGCCGTGTCCGGGCCGCCATCCCTTTCCTTTATCTACAGCAACACTCCTCCCATGAACACTGATCGCGCTTTCCTTCCGCTCGGTATCGCCGTACTGACGGTATCCGACACCCGCAGCCTGGCCCATGACGTTTCCGGTCAAACCCTGGCAGACCGCCTGCTTGCAGCAGGGCACCGTCTGGCTGATCGCTGTATCGTGCCGGATGATATTTACCAGATCCGGGCCGTAGTATCGGCCTGGATCGTTGCCCCGGAGGTGCAGGTCATCCTTACAACCGGTGGAACCGGGGTGACGGGGCGTGACGGCACGCCGGAAGCCGTATCCGTATTGTTCGACAAAACCCTGGATGGTTTTGGCGAGGTGTTTCGTGCAGTGTCCTTTCAGGAGATCGGAACCTCCACCCTGCAATCGCGGGCCGTGGCCGGGGTTGCCAATGGAACCTACCTGTTCTGCCTGCCCGGCTCATCGGGTGCCTGTCGCACTGCCTGGGACGGTTTGATCGCGGCCCAGCTTGATTACCGCACCCGTCCCTGCAATCTGGCGGAGCTCATGCCCCGTCTGCTGGAGCGATAAAATTGTCCCGATTCGCGGCAAACCAGACCAGGGTTTTTTTGACGGCCCTGACTACCGCCCGGGGTGTGATCGTGGCACCGGCAAACTGATCGAAATCCCCGCCGTCGCGGCGGACGGCCCAGCGTGATGGCGGCGGATTGGCAAGTGACAGACCGGCAAACCGGTCAATCCAGCCGGATTTTCCGGCTTCTATTGCGTCTCCCAGACCGGGTGTCTCCCGGTGTGACAGCACCCTGACACCCAGCAGCGAGCCATCGGCCTGAATGACCACCAAAAGGTGGATCGTGCCGTTGTATCCGCCAGGTGCCATGACCTCCGCCACCAGGGCAACCGGCCGGTTGCCCTGGCGAGCCGGATAAACCCGAACCGGCGACAGGGCTGTCTTCGGCCCGGCGGCTGGCACCGTGACCTCGGCCAGTGGGTCGTTGTCATGGCTTGTCGGGGGTAACAGGGCATCAATGTGCTGTTTGAGGGCGCGGGCCTCGCGCTCTGAAATGCGCGAGGCGACCCCGGCATGAATCAGACTGAGCAGGCTCAATCCCAGCAGAACTGCTGCTCCCAGATGGAGACCCACCCGCAGACTGGCCCGGGCCTGCGTCATGCGGAGGTTCCATAAACCCGGGGCCGGGTGTAATGATCCAGGGTCGGGACGGCGAAATTCATCAGCAGGATGGCAAACGCCACCCCATCGGGCCAGGAGCCATTCAGCCGTATCAGGGCGGTCAGCAGACCGGCCCCGGCGGCGTAAATCCAGCGTCCACGCGGCGTACTGGCCGCCGTCACCGGATCGGTGGCAATGAAAAAGGCCCCCGACAGGCTGGCCCCGGCCGACAACTGAAACAAGGGGGTTGGATAGTGCAGCGGATCCATCAGGTAGGCCACCAGGCTGGTCAGGAATAATCCACCCAAAAAACCGGCCGGGATGCGCCAGTCGATGAGCCGCCGTGCAAGCAGCCAGAGACCGCCGACGCCGTAGGCCAGATTGATCCAGGCCCAGACCGGTGCCAGTGGGGGATGCCGGGGTGTTTCACCGGATTCGCTCACCTGTATCCATTGCGTCTTGACCGCATCCAGGGGGGTGGCACCCGTTGTCCCGTCGAAGGATGACAGGCCCAGGATGCAGTTGCCGGTTTCGACCAGGCTCGCCGGGGTCTCCGGCCAGACCGTCATGACACCAGGAAAAGACACCAGCAACATGGCGTAGGCCACCATGGCCGGATTGAAAATGTTGTAGCCCAGACCGCCGTACAGGTGTTTGGCCAGAATGATGGCCAGCCCCGTGCCGGTAACCGTTACCCACCAGGGCGTCAACGGAGGCAGGCACAGTGCCAGCAACAGGGCCGTCACCATCGCGCTGCCATCCCGCAGGGTGGCCATCACCGGACGCCGCCGGATCACCAGCACCAGAGCCTCGCAGACCAGTGCCGTCAGCACGGCGATCAGGCAATGCAGCAGCAATCCCCAGCCCAGTAGCCAGCCTTGCACCAGTCCTCCCGGCAGCAGGGCCAGCATGACGCCGCCCATCAGGTCATCAAGGCGGGGACGGAGCCGGGGGTACGGCCCCGGTGACATGGATAAGGGGTGACTCACGGTCTGGATACCCGCTGGGTAGTACCCAGCACGTGACCGGGCGTCATGCTGGCCGCCCCCAGCCAGTCCGGCTCCAGTGGAATCAGGGTGTATTCGCGCTTGATGGCCCGGATGGCGTAGGCAAAGGACAGACGCGCCTGGGAATGCCCCAGCCAGGTGCGGGGCTGCATGATGTAGCGCGAGGTAGTCAGGTTGAATCCGGCGTGAAATTCGGCCTCGAACCGCAGTGGCGTCAGCCACTCCAGGAGTTTGCCGTAACTCAGGAAATGGCCACGCCAGAACGACGCATATTTGGGCAGGTATTGAAAGGCTCCCTGCAGGCTCCAGGGATTCAGGCCCAGTACAAACAGGCTGCCTTCAGGTTTCATCACCCGACACACTTCTGCCAGAATGGCCTGACGATCGTCTTCAAATTCAAGCAGGTGGGGCAAAATGACCGTTTCCACGCAGGCACAGGGCAGCGGCAAGGCCGTCGGCAAGGCCCTGATCCAGCGATTTCGCCACACGGTGCTTTCGGCGACGGTATCCACCAGTATCAGATTTCCGGCAAAAGCCTGCCCTATGTAGATTGATTCAGACCCCAGGGGGCCAACTTGTAATGTTTTTTGTTTGTAAGTAAGCTTTAGGGCCGTCTGAAGATAGGAGGCTTCAACGGTTTGCAAAATTTGCCCGAGGGTCGAGAGGTTGTACCACTCCAGAAACGATTGACGAGGGTGGGAATGTTGCGGCGTCCTGTTCATTGTTATGATTGTGGCGTTGCTGGTCTCACGGTGACTTACCCGACTGATAAGCGGAGAAAAACGAATGAAATGGCATAAACCGGATACCCGATTACTTTGCCTCATCCCTGTCGTCGCCCTGTCTTTGGGAGCCTGTACACAGCAGGGTGCCAGACTTGGCAACGGTGTCAGTTTAACCGATTCCGGTGAGTCGGGGTTACCGGCAGGCGACAAAAATGAGGAGCCCCGTCCGGGCGAGTCGCTGCACGGCGACTGGCTGGGCAAGGGTGACGCGCCTCGTGATCGCACGGCAACCGAAAACCTGACCCGACATGACAACCTGTGGGAACGTTTGTTCGATCTCTATGATTTACCGCCGATTGAGCATGAGGACATTGATCGGGAGCTGGAATGGTTCGTGAACCACCCAACCTATATTGACCGGGTGCAGACCCGGGCCGAGCCTTTTCTGTACTCCATTGTTCGCCAACTCGAAAAACATGAGGTTCCCGGCGAAATCGCCCTGTTACCCATCATTGAGAGTGCCTTTCAGCCCCATGCCGTGTCACCAGCCCATGCGGCCGGCATCTGGCAGTTCATTCCGGAGACCGGGCGGCGTTACGGCTTGAAGCAACACCGCTCCTACGACGGGCGTCGCGACATCTATGCCTCGACCCGTGCTGCCATCAAATACCTGAAGAAACTGCACGACGAATTCAACGGCGACTGGCTGCTGGCCCTCGCCGCCTACAACTGTGGCGAGGGTGCGGTCGAGCGGGCAATACAGCGCAATCTGGCGCATAACAAGCCGACTGACTTCTGGTCACTGGATCTGCCCGGCGAAACCCGCTCCTACGTTCCCCGCCTTCTGGCCGTAGCCAAGCTGTTCGAGGGTGCCGACCAGTATGGCATTGACCTGCATTACATTCCCAACACGGCCCTGTTCAAGCCGGTCAAGGTCAGTGCCCGGATCAATCTGGCTCTGGCAGCCGATGCAGCCGATATTTCCCTGAACCGGCTACAGGAACTCAATCCCGGTTTCAAGGACAAGGTTGCAGATGCCAACGGCAGTTATCGGCTGTTCGTCCCGGCGGAAAAAACCGGCGAATTCAAGCAGGCCCTTTACCGTCTGGCCCAGGAAAGCCAGTCGCGCAGCATCGACGAACCGCCGCCGGACGACACAAAGCCGGATGTCGGTCATCTTGCCGCAGTCAGGTCGGAGCCGGATGAGGCTCGCAAGATCGACACACGCCGAAGCGAAAATAATACCCCGCCTGCCACGACGCGGCCCGCAACCGACGCCAAAGCGGACAAACCTCGATCCGGCAAGGATTCCCGTCTGCTGGCCAAGGCCGGTTCTGACCGCCCGGGCGGCAATTCGCATGACGACCGCCAGGATGACAACTCGGGCAAACGCATGACGTACGTCGTCCAGTCCGGTGACACACTCTGGTCGATTGCCAAAAAGCATTCACTGGAAGTAGAGCAGATCAGCAAATGGAATGACCTGTCAGCCCGCAAGGGAATCAGGGACGGGCAGAGCCTGGTACTCTGGAGCAAGGACGCCGGCAAAAAACTGACGCTGACGGCATCCGGCATCCGGGCGTCACAGTCGATCAGTTATAAAGTCAGGGAAGGCGACAGCCTGTTCTCCATTTCCAGAAAATTCGGCGTCAGCGTGGCAGAGTTGCGCAAGATCAACGGCTCCGAACTCAACAAAAACATGCAGCCTGGCAAAAGCATCACGGTTCCCCGCGCCAGGAACTAATCAAAACTTCGACTACAAGAATTACACCTCTGTTACCCTTCGACCCCACCACAGAAACTTGCGGGAAACGTCAGGATGTCGCCAGCCGACACCCCGACGACCTGCCGCCAGCCCCGGCGACAGCCATGAACTACCGGGTTTATTCGCGTGCCGAGCACAATGTCTCGCGCAAAATGATCAACCCCAGCGCACTGAAAGTGCTGTATCGTTTGCGTGATGAAGGCTATCAGGCCTGTCTGGTGGGCGGATGCGTGCGGGATCTGCTGCTGGGGCGCGAACCCAAGGATTTTGACGTGGTTACCGACGCCCATCCCGAGGATGTCCGGCGTATTTTTCGTAACTGCCAGTTGATAGGCCGGCGTTTTCGCCTGGCCCACGTCCATTACGGCGAGGATGTCATTGAGGTTGCCACCTTCAGGAGCCTGCAATCCCTGGATGACAGCGATGACCGCGTTGTCCAGAACGGACGCATCATTCGT
>CAIVXW010000037.1 GCA_903910005.1 uncultured Methylococcaceae bacterium | reverse complement strand
TAGTTCGCCGCTTTATTCAAGCCCCGAACCGCACTGGCTCCCGCCAAACCCCTGCCGAACCCTCATTCTGACTGGACTTCAGGAGTTGTGTGCAATGGTATGGGGTTAGGGTAACGGAACAGGTCGGTTGTGAAAAGTGTCAGCGGAAATGTGGTGAAGTTCGAGAGGGGCTGTATTCCTGCCATTCCACTCGTGTCTTTTCAATTCGGCACTACCCACGCCGCCTCATTCTGTCCAGGGCAGTGGCTACGGCAGCGGCGCGGGTGACGACACCGAGTTTCTCGAAGATGTGTTCCAGATGTTTGTTGACGGTGCGGGGACTGCTGCCCAGGATTTCCCCAACGTCGCGGTTGGTTTTGCCTTGAGCTACCCACATGAGTACTTCAGCCTCGCGAACAGTCAGCCCCAGTTCCTGTTGCAGGGATTCCATGTCCCACTGGCTGGCATACTGCTTCAGTAATAACAGCCACTCACCGCTGTCAGGACAGGACACCAACCGGGCAACGAAGCGTCGGCCGTTACGTTGCGCCTGGTAGCTGTCTGCGGTGACCTTGTCCGGTTGCGTCAGTTTTTTCCTGAGCCAGTCGGCCAGGGGTTGGGGCAGGACTGGGTTTTCTGCCTGCCCGGAAAAATCGGTCAGCCAGACTTTCGCCGCCGGGGTCAGCCAGAGTATCCGGGCTTCGCCGTCCACGGCCAGGGTCGCCAGGCTGCCATGCGCCAGGGCACGCTCCGCCCGCTGCAGGGTTCTGATCTGCGTCATCTGGGCGGCAATTCTGGCCAGTACTTCCGGGTGGCGAATGGGCTTGGTGAGGTAATCCACCGCGCCTGCACCAAACCCCTTCAGTAAATCATCCAGTTCGCTTAAGGCCGTCATGAAGATAACCGGTATGGCGCGGGTTTCCGGCCTGGCTTTCAGTGCCTGGCAGGTACCAAAACCATCCAGTCCGGGCATCACCACATCCAGCAGAATGATGTCCGGGATCACATAATGCAATTGCTCAAGGGCGGTCAGGCCATCGGTCGCCACCAATATCCGGTAGCCGGCTTCTTCCAGTGCGTCAGACAAAATGGCCAGGTTACCTGGCGCATCATCGACAATCATCACCGTGCCGAGAGGCATCCCCGGTGTCGGGTTCATATCCACCGCCTCCGTTTGCAACATCTCAAAAATCCCCCAGAGCCTTGCGTAAATCCGCCAGGCGGAACTCCCGGGCCAGCGTTTGCAGGTTCCGGGCAAAGGGCAGGTAGGCCAGATCCAGATCGACCAGGGCCAACAGCCTGTCATTCAGCGTTCTGAGATCACCCATCCGCACCGCTGCCCTGAGTTCATTCAGTGCCTCAGGCGGCGGCAACACCCGATCAACGTCCACCGGTGTCGGCTTTGCCTCGCCACGGTATATCCAGCTTAACCCCAGATGCAGTTTGATGCGGGCCAGCAGGGCTGAAATCTGGATCGGTTTGGCCAGAAAATCATCACAACCCGCCTCGCTGGCCCTGTTCCGGTCAACGGCGTAGGCGTTGGCACTGACCATGAGGATGGGCTGCCCGTAGCCGGTGGCTCTTAACTGCCCGGCCACCTCAATGCCGCTCATGCCAGACATGGCGATGTCAAGCAGCAGCAGGTCATGGCGGATTTCACGAACCCGGCTCAGACATTCCTCACCCGATGCGGCTTCCTCAATATCAAATCCCAGTGGATCCAGAACCGAGTGCAGCAGGGTACGCTGCTCGGCATGGTCATCGACTATCAGGATTTTGCGCCGGTTACCGGCATAACCGACAATGTCTTCCTCTACCGTGGGTGTTTCCCGGTTTCTCTGATGCGGCAGGTAGAGTCTGACGGTAAAGTGTGAGCCCTTGCCCACCTCGCTGGCGACCGTGAGTTCACCGCCCATAATGCCGGCCAGTATTTTGCTGATGGTCAGCCCCAATCCGGCACCGGCCACGGCATTGCCCAAGCCGTTACCGCC
>CAIVXW010000036.1 GCA_903910005.1 uncultured Methylococcaceae bacterium | reverse complement strand
TCAGCCGTTCAGCCAGGTCGACATCCAGTTGATGCCGACGCATGCGCTCGATGAAAACCGGGCGCAGATCAGCCCACAGGGCCAGATCATTGCTGTAGCCGGGAACGATGGTTTGAAACGGACTGGAAATTTCTGACCGGGATGATTTCATGGGCAATCGGAATCACGCGATGACAATAATGCCGTGAAGTATGCAGCATGACGGCATTCTAGTACAGCAGTTCACTCAATGACGATCACCGATTGCGGCGGCAAAGGCGTCTGATACCAGTACATCGACACCGGGGGCCGTGAGGCTCTTCAGGAAGGCAACCAGAGCCTGCCGTTCCTGACTGGAGAGTTTGAGCGGAGCCAGCAGCGGGGAACGGTTGGGATTGGCAATGCCGCCCTGATCGTAAAAATCGACCACCGCTTCCAGCGTGCGAAAAACGCCGTTGTGCATATAGGGAGCAGTCAGGGCCACGTTACGCAGCGAGGGTGTTTTGTAGACCCAGCGATCAGCCGGATTGCGGCTGATTTCGTAGTAGCCAAGATCGGCCGGGTGTTCCAGCCTCAAGCCCTGCAATGCCTCCGGCCGGATGGCAATGGACAGACCCGGCCCGACCTGCAGGGTTTTGGGGGTCTGGTCAGGCTGCAGGGTTTCCAGATAACCGGTACCGGTGTTGTGACGCAAGTGATCGGTAAACAGTGCATAATCCGGCTCAATCCGGTGGCAGCGACTGCAACCGGCCTTGCCGGTGAACAGCCTGAAGCCGCGCCGGGCCGCCGGGTCGAGTGCCGCCGACTGCTTGCCGAAATACCAGCGGTCGAACGGCGAATCGGCCGCATTGAGGGTGCGCTGATAACTGGCGAGAGCCATGCCGATGGTTTCCATGCCAGGGCCCCGGCCAAAGGCCTGCTCAAACAAGCCGGCATAATCAGGCAGTGTCCCGAGTTTCTCCACCACATAACCGACCGACGGATTGGCCATCTCGTTGGAGGCCAGCAATGGTCCCCAGACCTGCTGCTCCAGCCGGTTCTCCCGGCCATCGTGAAACAACAACCGGGCGTGGCCGACGTTGAACAGGGTTGGACTGTTGCGCCGGACGCTGCGTCCTTCCATTCCTGTCGCCGTTGCCATTTCATTGCTGCTGAATCCCTGCTCCGGAATGTGGCACAGGGCGCAGGATACGGTGTCGTTAAACGACAGACGCCGGTCATAAAACAGCTTGCGGCCCAGGCCAATCCGTTCCGGCGTCAGCGGACTGTCGGCGGGCACCGGCACCGGCGGCAAACCCAACGGTGCCTGCCGGGCCAGATCAAACAGGGCTGCCGCCTGGCCCCGGCGTTCACTGAGGGCGGCCGAGTGGCTGCGAAAATCACTCCCCTCATAGGCCGTGCGATCATCGCCGGGCCGCCGGAACCCGCCCGGATCGACCGGTCGGGCCGGTTTGGCGGCAAGGCCCGGATGCAGCAAGGTCTTCACGTCAGTCAGCAGCAAATCAGGATCCAGCATGTCCGCACTGTAGATGTTGCGGATTCGCCGGTCGCGATCAATCAGGTAAACCCTGAGCAAATGGCTGAAGCTGCCATCCTTCATTTTTTCCACCCGTTGCTGATAGGCGGTCAGGATGGGTTGCAGTCGGCGTTCATCGCCGGTTGTCAGAAATTGCCAGTGATCCGACAGCCCGCCGAATCTGCGGGCATACTGCTGCAAACGGGTTGGCGTATCGTGCACCGGATCAAAACTCAGGGTCAGCAGACGTAGCCCGTCACGTAATTCGCTGTCCTGTTCGATCTGGCGAGCCACGCGCTGAAGCACCCGGGTGGCCAGCGGGCAACCCCGTTCATCACTACAGGTTGCATAAATGAAACTGAGCAACACCACCCTGTCACCCATGAGCTGATGCAGGGTTGTAGCCTGACCTTGTGGGGTGACAACCTCACCCTCTCCGGCCAGACCGATCACCGGCAACTGATAACTACCCGGCTCCGGCAAACTGAAACCGGCGGACGACTCCCGCCCGCTGGCCTGACCGCCCAAACCGGCCAACACCAGAATGCACGGGATTAAACGACGTAATAGTGTACGGGACATGGGATGACTCACAGGGGTTAGGGGTTAGGGGTTAGTGGGCAGTGGGCAGTGGGCAGTGGGCAGTGGGCAGTGGGCAGTGGGCAGTGGACAGTGGACAGTGGACAGTGGACAGTGGACAGTGGACAGTGGACAGTGGACAGTGGACAGTGGCAGAGGGCAGTAGGCAGTAGGCAGTAGGCAGTAGGCAGTAGGCAGTAGGCAGTGG
>CAIVXW010000035.1 GCA_903910005.1 uncultured Methylococcaceae bacterium | reverse complement strand
TCTGCCCTCTGCCCTCCGCCTTCCGCCTTCCGCCCTCTGCCTTCCGCCTTCCGCCTTCTCCACTCACCCCTGACCCGCCGCCCCTTATCCCGACCTTGCTTTATGGATACCATTAAAATCCGGGGTGCCCGCACCCATAACCTCAAGAACATCGACCTTGACTTGCCCCGTGACCGGTTGATTGTGATCACCGGTCTGTCCGGTTCGGGTAAATCCTCGCTGGCGTTTGATACCCTTTATGCGGAGGGACAGCGACGGTATGTCGAATCGCTCTCTGCCTATGCCCGCCAGTTTCTGTCGGTGATGGAAAAGCCGGATGTAGACCATATCGAGGGCTTGTCTCCCGCCATTTCCATTGAACAGAAATCCACCTCGCATAATCCGCGCTCCACGGTAGGTACCATCACCGAGATTTATGATTATCTGCGTCTGCTCTATGCCCGGGTCGGTACGCCGCGTTGTCCTGAACACGGTCTGTCACTGGAGGCACAGACCGTCAGCCAGATGGTCGACCATGTTCTGACCCAGCCCGAGGACAGCCGCTGGATGCTTCTGGCCCCCATTGTCAGCGAACGCAAGGGGGAGCATCTGCAACTGTTGGAGGATTTGCGGAATCAGGGGTTTATCCGTGCCCGCATCGACGGCGAGATTTGCGAACTGGATGATCCGCCCAAACTGGATTTACGCCGCAAACACACGATTGAGGCCGTGGTGGATCGCTTCAAAATCCGGCCTGACCTGGCTTTGCGTCTGGCCGAATCGTTTGAAACCGCCCTGAAATTATCCGGCGGAATCGTTCAAGTGGTTTCGCTGAGCGATCCCGCTAGCACGCTGGTGTATTCCAGCCAGTACGCCTGTACCCAGTGCGGCTATTCGCTGGATGAACTGGAACCGCGCATCTTTTCCTTCAATAATCCCCGGGGAGCCTGCCCCCAATGTGACGGTCTGGGGGTGAAAAGCTTTGTCGACCCCACCCTGGTAGTGCCGGATTCTGAACTCAGCCTGGATGAGGGGGCCGTGAGGGGCTGGGATAAACGTAATCCCTATTTTCACAGGCTATTGCAGTCGCTGGCAAGTCATTTCGGATTTTCCCTGACCCAGCCATTCCGGAGTCTGCCGGACAACATTCAAACCCTGATCCTCTACGGCAGTGGCAGTGAAAAGGTCACGTTCCGTACCATCACTCCCCGGGGTACCACCCAGCTACAAACGCATCCCTTTGCAGGCGTCATTCCGGTCATGGAACGGCGTTACCATGAAACCGAATCCCCGCATCAACGCGAAGAACTGGCCCGTTACCTGGCCAACAGACCCTGTCCGGCCTGTGCGGGCACCCGTCTCACCCTGGCCGCCCGCCACGTCTACCTGGCGGATACCACCCTGCCGGAATTGACCCACCGTCCCATCCGGCGTCTGCCGGATTTTTTTGAAGGCTTGTCGCTGGGCGGGAGACGGGCCGAAGTTGCCGACCGTATCGTGCGGGAAATTACGGCACGGTTGCGCTTTCTGGTGAATGTAGGCCTTGATTACCTGAGCCTGGATCGCAGTGCCGACACCCTCTCCGGCGGAGAAGCCCAGCGCATACGTCTGGCCAGTCAGGTCGGGGCCGGACTGGTAGGCGTCATGTACGTACTGGATGAACCCTCCATCGGCCTGCACCAGCGCGACAACCAACGCCTGCTGGATACGCTGATTCACCTCCGCAATCTGGGTAATACCGTGATTGTGGTCGAACACGACGAAGATGCCATTCGGCTGGCCGATTATGTCGTCGACATCGGGCCGGGGGCCGGGGTACACGGGGGGCAGATCGTGGCTCAGGGCACACCAGCCGCCATCATGGCCACAGAGGGCTCGCTGACCGGGCAATACCTGGCCGGCATACAGCGGATCGACATTCCCGTTCGCCGCCCCATCAGCCGTGATCAACGCTGGCTGACCCTGCGGGAGGCCCGTGGCAACAACCTCAAGGATGTCAATGCCCGGTTTCCGGTCGGACGCTTCACCTGCGTAACCGGCGTATCCGGTTCAGGCAAATCCACCCTCATCAACGACACGTTACTCCGGATTGCCGCACGCGAACTGAACGGTGCCGCCGACAGACCGGCACCGGCAGCCGGCCTGGAGGGACTGATCCTGTTTGACAAGGTAGTCGACATTGATCAAAGCCCCATTGGCCGCACCCCCCGCTCCAATCCGGCTACCTATTCCGGTCTGTTCACCCCGATCCGTGAACTGTTTGCCGCCACCCCTGAAGCCCGCTCACGCGGCTACGGCCCGGGCCGTTTCAGTTTCAACGTCAAGGGTGGCCGCTGTGAAGCCTGCGCCGGTGATGGCGTCATCAAGGTGGAAATGCACTTCCTGCCGGATATCTACGTACAGTGTGATGCCTGCCAGGCCAGACGCTACAACCGGGAAACCCTCGACATCCGCTACAAGGGCAAAACCATCCATGAGGTTTTGTCGATGACGGTTGAGGAGGCGGCCGGGTTGTTCCGAACCATTCCGACGGTAGCCCGCAAACTGGATACCCTGAACGAAGTAGGGCTGGGCTATATCACCCTGGGGCAAAATGCCGTTACCCTGTCCGGCGGAGAAGCCCAACGGGTCAAACTGGCCCGGGAACTGTCCCGGCGTGACACCGGCAGGACGCTCTACATTCTGGATGAACCGACCACCGGCCTGCATTTTCATGACATACGCCAGTTGCTGACGGTTTTGCACCAGCTCTGCGAACGCGGCAATACCGTCATCGTCATCGAACACAACCTGGATGTCATCAAGACAGCTGACTGGATTATTGACCTGGGGCCGGAAGGCGGGGAGGGGGGAGGGCGGGTGATTGCCACGGGAACGCCCGAGCAGGTGGCCGGGATCGCCGCATCCCATACGGGACGATTTCTCGGGCAGGCACTGGAGAAGGGCAGGGCAGGGCAGGGGAGTGATTGAGTGGTTTCCTTAGCCGATATTGACCGGGGTTGCCGTATTAAAAAAACCCGCACAAGCGGGTTTTTTGAAAAAGCAGATGGCGGAGAGAGAGGGATTCGAACCCTCGATACGGTTTCCCGTATACACACTTTCCAGGCGTGCTCCTTAAGCCACTCGGACATCTCTCCGTAAAAGCCGTGCATTGTAGTACATGCCGGGACGCTTGTCAGTACGGGGCATCATGATTTTTGCCGGGCAGTATGGCACCTGGTTGGTGCCAGGCTTGACAGAATCCGCTGATCGGCAAAAGATGCCCGCCTTATCGGCCCTTTCCTTCAGAACAACATGCCATGAATGACACCATCCATACCCGTATCGAAACAGACAGCATGGGCGAACTCGAGGTACCGCTCGATGCCCTGTATGCCGCACAGACCCAGCGAGCAGTGGAAAATTTTCCCGTGAGTGGTCTGCGACTGCCGCCGAACTTTATCCAGGCAGTGGCGCGGATCAAGCGGGCCGCTGCCCGGGTTAATGCGGCACTGGGGCTGCTGGATCAGGAACGGGAGGTTGCCATTGTAGCCGCCGCCTCCCGCATTATCGACGGTCACCACGCCGATCAGTTTCCGGTGGATGTATTCCAGACCGGTTCAGGCACCAGTACCAACATGAACCTGAACGAGGTCATCGCCACCCTGGCCAGTCGTCAGTCCGGGTTGCCGATCAGCCCCAATGACCATGTCAATCTGGGACAAAGCAGCAACGATACCATCCCGACCGCCATTCATTTGAGTGCAGCCCTGGCCTGTCACCATGCCCTGATTCCGGCCCTGATTCATCTGTCAGAAACCCTGCACCGCAAGGCGGCCGATTGCAGCGGCATTGTCAAAACCGGTCGTACCCATCTGATGGATGCCATGCCCATGACGCTGGCACAGGAGTTGTCAGGCTGGGCTCTGCAGATCGACAACGGTCGCGAACGCCTGCTGGCCAGCTTGCCCCGAATCTATCGGCTGGCCCAGGGAGGTACCGCCGTGGGAACCGGTATCAACGCTCACCCTGAATTCGCGCTGCGGATCAGCCAGGCACTGGCTACTGAAACCGGTCTGCCATTCGTGCCCAAT
>CAIVXW010000034.1 GCA_903910005.1 uncultured Methylococcaceae bacterium | reverse complement strand
TGCGACGCACTTGCCGGGTGACACCTTAAACCCGATGGAGCCGGAAATCCTCAACAGGCTGAAGATGGGCATTGCCTGTGTCAACGGGCAACAAAAACAAAGCACCTGTCCTTGGAAGATTGCTAGTGTCCTTAAGTGTTTATCATCCGGACATTAGTGCAAGGCAGCCAGCGCCGCCTCGGGTGCCTTGTCGAGTACCTTCAAAAGTGCCTTGGCGGCACCTGTTGGGCACCGCTTTCCTTGTTCCCAGTTGCGGATGGTGTCCAGTGACACACCGATCCGCTCAGCAAACTCGGGTTGGCTAAAACCCAGTCGTCTACGCACCCGCTGGGCAAACTTAGCCATATCCAGCCTGGCACTGGCATCATCTTCAGTCTGGTGCCTGGAAATATCGGCCTCGGTCGTTGCGTCGACACGCTTGACATCAAGCCGGCCGACTGGCTTGGCACCGGGGCTTTGAACATCAATTTTCATGCGAACGGTTTTCATAGTGCTTTACCTCCCGTAGATTGGCCTTGCGGGCTGAAATGATCCGTATCCCACCATGCCGTGGTGTGTAGATCAGTACGAACAGACGGTTCTCGATGCGACCGATCAGTTCGTAGCGATCCTCGCCATAGCTGAATCGGTTATCTTGTCGAATGATTCGATCCGGATCAGCAAAAGCAAATCCAGCATACGCGAAGTCGACCCCCCGCGTCCCACTCGAAATTCATGCCCGAAGTGTAGTTCAATGAACTACTTTCAGCAAGACTCCGGCTCGGCTTCTTTCTTGAAGAGCGCGGACGAGTCGTGAGGAGTTCCTCACGTCACAGAGAGAATCCATGCCCTTGCCGGGTGACACCTTGCATTGGATGTGGAAAATTTGTAGTGTGGCGGGGCTACCGTTCAGGTCGTCAGACCAGCAACCATCGGTTTGGCCTGAATGCAGGACTCTTAGCCAAGCAGCAATCCGAGGTATAACAACATGACGCGGGAAGAAAACGAAACGATCCTTATCAAGTCGCTGTATCAGTCAGCCCTCAGTGCAGATCACTGGTCAGTCGCCCTCAACCGGTTGTGCCGGTACTGTGGTGCCGAAGCCGGAAAACTCCTGATGATGGATGCCAGCACTTCACTGGTGCATTTTTATGCCCAGGTTGGTATTCCGGTCAGGTTTCATGAGAGCGGTGAAATATTCATTCACTGCATCCCGGTGCCGCCTGCACAACACTGCAGTAACGGTAATGCCCTGCCGGGAACCTACAACTGGTTTTTTCTAAAACCTTCGGGTTGCCATGCCGAGGAATGGATCCGGGTTCTGCTGACCGATTTGTCCAGTCAGGTTAAGGCCATTCGTGGCGAATCGTCCCAGGCCTGGCTGGTTTTGCAAAATCCGTCACTGTCTGGCCGGGATTTTGCCTGGATTGATTCAGGTTTAATCAATTTTCTCCACTTTCATGTCAGATTGGCCGTGCTTCTGTTCGGTAAAAATCACGACAGTCAGGCCATAAATCCGATGGAGCCGGAAATCCTCAACAGGCTGAAGATGGGCATTACCTGTGTCAACGGACAAGGGTTGATAGCGTATTACAACAATGCCTTTGCCGAGCTTATCCATGAAGGCGATGGACTGTATATTCTGAACGACAGGCTGAGTACACATCCGGATACCCAGTGCTTCCTGCTGGCCGACATCGGAGAGGCTGCAATGAAAAAAAACCTGGCAGGTATCCGCATCATCGAGCGTCCCTCCGGCAGACTCAGCTATCAGTTGTGTTACATGCCCTTGCCGGATTCGGTCAGGGACATGACCGGTCAGCCCGTATATTTGATATTTCTGTTTGATCCGGAAACCACCTCCAATTCACTGGCCCGTTTCATGGAACTGGCCTATGGGTTGAGCAAGACCGAATCCAGGCTGGCAGCCCATGTCTGTCGTGGCCTGCCAGTCGAGGAGTATGCCGCCGAGGAAAATGTGAGTGTGGCAACGGCCCGAACCCAGTTGCGCTCAATCTACAAGCGCACCAAAACCAAAGGTCAGGCTAGACTGGCCACTTTGGTGCGTGGACTGGAGTTGCTGAGCTCCCCGGAAAATCTGGAGAAAAGCAAGAAGAAAAAATTTCGACGGCAACGTGATGAGGGTCTTGCCCTGGCACAATTGATGGCAGAGCAGAAGCCATCCGGCAAGGAAGAGTGAGGGGCGAGGGATAAAAAAGCCCGCCTCTGCAGTGATTACAAAGGCAGGCAAACGGCGAACC
>CAIVXW010000033.1 GCA_903910005.1 uncultured Methylococcaceae bacterium | reverse complement strand
GGTCGATGCGGCCCGGGTCCTTGCCGGAGAGGGCTGAGCCGGAATGACGGGCGTAACCGCCGTAACTGTCGCTGGTGGTTTTGCGGCCGGTCATGCCGGAATGGGCCGCCGGGCCGTTGCGGGTGAATGACCCGCGTGGGTTGATGTGGATTTCAGTCGCGTCGTCGGGTTGCAGTGTGCTGGTGGCAAACACCGGCTCAATCACTTCACGGATCAGGGCTTGCCGCACCGACGCCGCATCGACGTGACCGTCGCCCTGATACCCGACGATCAGGGTGACGCTGTGGATGCGTACCGGTTTGCACTGGTCAAATTCAACCCCGACCTGGGTGGTGCAGTCGGGTGACAGCCAGGCCAGCGTCCGGTTTTGCCGCACCTGCCGCAGGCGACGGGCCAATTGGTGGGCCATGGCCATGGGGTAGGGCATGAAATCCGGGGTCTGGTTACAGGCAAAACCAAACTGGGTGGTCTGGTTACGCACCACGATGCGATCCAGTTGTCGGTCGTCAAGCTCCCGCTCATCCCATTGATAGCGACTGGTGTCGGCCTGGGCCATCAGGCTGGTGACGACGGTGCATTCTGCCGCGTTGAAATCCTCGCTACGGTATCCGGTTTCCGCCACGATCAGCCGGGCCACTTCGGGAATGTCGACCGTGGCTTGTGAGGCGAAACGGGCCGCGATGAAAATCAGGTTTTTCGACAGGGCGCATTCGGTCACGATGTGCGATTGCGGATCCTGAATCAGGAAGCGATCCACAATGGCATCACTGATGGTGTCGCACAGGCGGTCGGGGTGGCCATCGGTGACGGATTCAGAGGTAAACAGGTAGCGTTGGCTCATGCGGGTTCCCGCTGCGGTTGGGTGGATGGGTGCAACAACTTGAGTCCCTCGTTGCAGAGAAAGGGCGTGCCAGCTCCGAGGGATACCGCCAGCCAGTCTCGGGCGGTCATGGGCGAAAGCCCCAGCACGGTACGCAAGGCGGGTAGCAGGGCGGCCAGCAGTTGCAGAAGTGCCGAGGCGGCCAGGGCGTAATTCAGGGCCGGGTTGGCGGGACGGCTCTGCGGGTTGAACAGGCCGGTGGTTTCCGAACGGCAACTCAGGGCATGGAGCAACTGGCCCAGGGTGAGGGTCATGAAGGCATTGCCACCGGCTTTGGCCTGGGTTCCGCCCTGGTTGAGGGTGATGCCGTATGCGGCCAGGGCACCGCCGGTCAGCAGCAGCGATTCACGCAGCATGGTCCAGGCGTCCTGCGGGCGAATGATGGCTTCAGCCGGATCACGCGGTGGCTGTTTCAGCACATCCTGTTCAGGGGGTTCCAGGGCCAGGGCCAGACCGGGCAGGATGTCGGTCAGCAGGTTGATCCAGAGCAGTTGCACCGGGGAAAGCACCTCGCCGGTGCCTGCCAGGGTACCGACCAGCATGATTTCGATCTCGCTCAGATTGCTCGACAACAGAAAATGCAGGCTTTTGCGAATGTTGGCGTAGATGGTTCGACCCTGCTCAACCGCAGCAATCAGGGTGTGCAGGTTGTCGTCTTCCAGTACCACATCGGCCACCGAGCGGGCCACCTCGGTGCCGCGCTCACCCAGGGCCACGCCTACGTCCGCTGCCCGGAGGGCCGGGCCATCGTTGATGCCGTCTCCGGTCATGGCGACCACCCGTCCGCTTTGTTGCAGTGCCTGCACGATGCGTAGTTTGTGGGCCGGGCTGACCCTGGCAAACACGCTGGTATCGCTGACGATTCCGCGGAGTACGTCGGGTTCGAGTTTGTCGAGATGGGTGGAATCAATGATTTCCAGCGGGCGGGTGTGATTGAGGGCCAGTCGCCTGCCGACCGAGTAGGCGGTGGCACTCTGGTCGCCGGTAATCATCACCGTATCAATGCCGGCGGCATGGAATTGCGCCATCAGTTCAGCCATGCCCGGTCTCAAGGCGTCTTCCATGCCAACCAGCCCCAGCCAGGTCAGGGAACCGGTCGGGGCCGCAGGTGTGTCAGTGTCGGCGCAGGCGACCGCCAACACCCGCAGAGCCTGACCGGCCATGCGCTCGTTGCAGGCCAGAATGGCCTGTTGCTGGCGTTCGTCCAGCACGATCCGGTTGCCGTCGCCATCCAGGCGGTGAGTACACAGGGCCAGTATCTCGACCGGGCTGCCCTTGACGGCGATGCGCGGCGTGGCATCGGCTGTGGCCCGGTGGCGGGTCATCATGTAAGGCCTGTCTTCGGCCCGGTGCCAGATTTTTTCCAGTGGGTGGGCAGTACGCAGTGCAGCCATGTCAATACCGGCCTGCAGGGCGATTTCGACCAGAGCCGTTTCGGTAGGAGAACCCGCCAGTGACTGGGTCGGGTTGTTCGGGCTCAGGCTGACTTCGCTGCACAAACACACACTCTCCAGCAAGGCACGCAGATCCGCCCGCGCCAGCAGACCCGGTTCATCCGGCCAGAATTCAGCCCCCTGGCGGCGAATGCTGTGATCGGCCAGTTCCACCCACACGCTGGTCATGCGGTTTTCGGTGAGGGTACCGGTTTTGTCGAGACAGAGGGTCTGGATTGATCCCAGTGCCTCGACCGCCGGTAGCTGCCGAACCAGTACCTTGCGCCGGTGCATCTGGCCGATTCCCAGTGCCAGGGTGGTGGTTGCCACCGTGGGCAGGCCTTCGGGGATGGCGGCGACCGCCAGGGAAATGGCTGATTTCAGCATCGGCAGCACAGCATAGCCGCGCAGCAGGCCCAGCCCGAACAGACCGACGCAAATCCCGCCGGACAGCAGGGCCAGTTGGGTGCCGATGCCATCCAGTTGGCGTTGCAGCGGTGTTTCAGGCGGGCTGAGTTCTCCGACCAGTGCCTGAATGATGCCGATCTCGGTCTGGCCACCGGTTGCCACGGCAACCGCCAGGCCACTGCCGCCGGTCACTACCGTACCCCGGTGTACCATATTGTTGCGATCTGCCAGCGGCGTGGTGGCTGCCAGGGTAGTGCCATCGCGTTTGCTGACCGGGAGGCTTTCTCCGGTCAGGGCGGACTCGTCCACACTCAGGCGGTTGCTGGCCAGCAACCGACCGTCCGCCGGAATGTAGGTGCCCGGTTCCAGCACCAGAATATCGCCCGGTACCACGGTTTCAATCGGTACCGCCACCCGCTGGCCGTTGCGTAAGGTGAGGGTCTGGGTCGGGGTCATCTGGCCCAGGCTGCTGATGATTCGCTCCGTCGTGCTTTCGGTGACATAACCGATGACCGTGTTGATGACGACCACACTCAGGATGACCACGGCATCAACCACCCCACCGGTAGCCACCGACACCCCGGCGGACACCGCCAGCAGTGCCACCGGCGGGTTGAGAATCTGGGCCGAAATCAGACTGAACAGGGAGCGGGGCTTCTGCACACTCAGCACATTGGGTCCCTGGATTTGCAGACGGGTCAGGGCGGCGGCATCGGTCAGGCCGTCAGTCTGGCTGCTGCCAAGCCGGTCGAGTGTTTCCCCGCTGCTCAGGCTGTGCCAGGCAGCGGAACCGGCGGCAGGCGAGGGCAGCTCAACCGGCGTAGCCGATTCGCTCAGGGGGGGACGGGCCGGAACCGCCCCACCCGCCAGGTGCCTGAGCCGGTCTTCCAGCCAGTCCAGCAGTTCAGGCAGCGATAGCCTTCGGTCGAAATGGATCAATACCGTACCGGTCAGATGATTGGCGGCGACGGACTGGAGCAACGGACTGTGTTCACGTAACCGCTCGATATCCCGTTTCATCCGGTCAGAGCGGTAAAGCCCCTGTACCCGAATCCGTACCCGTCCGGGTGCGGCATGGTGGACGGTGGTGACCGGGGTCAGGCGGGTATCGGCGGCAGTAGGGGAGGGGGGCTGTTTCATGGGACGTTATTTTCGATTCAATCCGGTGATGTCCAGGGCCGAGAGCAGCAGGGAACTGACCGGCCCGGACCAATGACCCCGTTTTACCTGCCGGACAATCAGGATCACCAGTGCCAGAAACAACAGGGAACGCAGGTCAATCAGGCCGTTGCTCAGGCCGGTCAGTCCCCGATCCAGCCCGCCCAGGCCAGCGGCTACCGTATCGGCGACACTGGGGTGGCGCGGAACCAGCGGATAACTGATCTCAAGTTCAAGCCACTCGCGGGCATACTGGATGATGCTGTCCGGCCTGACGGTCGGCCCGGTGGTCAGTACCACGCTGCCGGTCGCAGGTTTAACGCTGACGGCGACCACCCCCGGACACTGACCAAACTGCCGGGGCAGTGCGTCCCAGAACACCGCATCGCCCCGCCGCTCCGAAATCCTCAGGCGCAGCCGACCGGGAATGGCGTGAACGATGCGGGCCTCAGTCATCAAGGCCGTCAGCCGCCAGGCCGGTTTGAGTGTCAATACCAGCCTCCGCCGCCTGTTCGCGCTGGATGCGCTCCTCGCTCAATTCTGCCTGAACTTCAGCCATCAGGTCTTCAAGTGCCTCACCGGCCTCCGCCATTTTTTCGCGGCCCCGTTCAATCAACAGCAATCCACTCTTGAGGGCGGCCCGCGCCGCCGGGCGCAAGGCCGGTGCCAGCAGCCAGCCAGCCGCCACGATACCGGCCCCGATGGCAATACCCCGGGTCACGTCATTTTTCAGTACATCATTAAAATTTGGCATGTCTTTGGTCTACTGCTCGTAAAGTTAACGTCAATTTAGTCCGCCGTCAGCACTGGCGTTTTGAAGGGCTGGCCGGGGTCTTCCCGTACCAGTCGCGGTACCAGATAACCCGGCAGGCGACGGCGCAGTTCGTCCATCAGGGCCAGGGCCGGATCAAGCCCGACGTCAAAGTGGGCGGTTCCCGAGGCTTTGTCCAGCAGGTGCAGGTAATACGGCATGACACCGGCGGCAAACAGGCTTTCACTGAGTCGGGTCAGGGTATCCGGGCAATCGTTGATGCCTTTCAGCAAGACCGATTGATTCAGCAGGTGACAACCCGCCGTGCGTAGTCGCTCAAGGGCAGTGGCGGTGGCGTCGTCCAGTTCACGCGGGTGGTTGGCATGGATGACGACCACTACCCTGAGCCGGGTCTCTGTCAGAATGGCCAGCAGGCTGTCGGTGATGCGGGCTGGCAGCACCAGCGGGATGCGGGTGTGAATACGCAGACGGCTCACGTGAGGGATGTCAGCCACCGCCCTGATGCGGGATGCCAGGTGTTCGTCGGTCAATACCCAGGGATCGCCGCCGCTGAATATGACTTCAGTCAGGCGACTGTCCGCTGCGATGTGGCGGAGCGATTCCTGCTCCCGACGGCGGCTGACCTGCTGATCCGGATAGGGAAAATGCCGCCTGAAACAGTAACGGCAATGCACCGCGCAGGCACCGGTCGTGATCATCAACACCCGTCCCTGATACTTCTGCAGCAATCCGGGCTGGATGATGGCGTCAAGGTCGCCTACCGGATCCGCCTGATAGCCGGGAGCATCCCGTAATTCGTCCGACAGGGGCAATACCTGTCGCAGCAAGGGATCATCGGGATCACCCGGCGTCATGCGGGCCGCATAGGCACGTGGCACCTTCAGCCTGAAGCGGGAGGCGGCTTCCGTCGAGACCGGTAGCCGGGCCGGATCAATCCGGAGAAAATCCAGCAATTCATGCAGATCGGTAAACGACGCCGCCAGCTCGGTTTGCCAGGTTTCGGTCATGCGGGTGCTTATTGGGCCAGGTGAAAGCGTTTGCCCAACGCTTCCGGGGCCACGAAGGCGGCGGTGTGGATGTCGGCGTTGTAGTAAAGGGTTTCGAAGGGTTTGTCGCGGGCGGCTGCCTCACGGAAACCGCTCAGGCCGGTTGGGGATTTGCTGGCCAGGGTGCCGCTCCACCAGCCGGAGGGGTAAAGGCATTGCGGGAAGAACAGGGTACGGGTTGCGGCAAATCCGGCCTGCTGCATGGTGGCACGCATGGCCAGAATCAGGTCGGCGTGAAACAACGGTGATTCGCTCTGTTGCGCCAGAATGCCGTCAGGTTTGAGGCAGCGTACGCACTCACGATAGAACGCCTGGTTGAACAGGCCTTCAGCCGGGCCGACCGGATCGGTGCTGTCGACGATGATGAGGTCAACGCTTTCAGCCGCTGCTTCCCTGACCCACTGGATACCGTCCAGAAACAGCAGGCGTGCCCGGGGATCCTCATTGGAGGAACACAAGTCGGGAAAATAACGCTCCGCCAGACGGGTGACCCGTTCATCAATGTCGATCTGTACCGCCTGACCAACCTCCGGGTGTTTCAGCACCTCTTTGAGACTGCCGCAATCGCCGCCGCCGATGATCCACACTGTCTGCGGATCCGGGTGAGTGTAGAGGGCCGGATGCGTCATCATTTCGTGGTAGAGATAATTGTCCCGATCTGACACCATGGTGCAGCCATCGATAACCATCAGGGTGCCGAACCATTCGGTCTCGTAGATTTCAATGCGCTGGAACGGCGATTGTTCTTCATGCAGTTTTTCACTGACCTTGAGTGAAAAGGCACTGCCGTGATGGGGATAAACTTCTGAAAACCAGTGAGGGGCTTGTAACATCGAAAGAGCTTCCTGAGGAATGAATACCAGAGAGGCGGCCCGGGGCCGCGATGAGTCCGGGCGGCGTTCCGAACGTATCGGAATGCGCCGACCCGTGTCATACTTTAACGCGAATCCGGGACAAAGCGCAGGGTCTGAATGGCGAATGGCGAATGGCGAATGGCGAGCATGGATTGCTGGTTGGTATGCGGCGTTCACTTGCCACTGACCCCACCGGGCTGTCAGGATGGCCACGCTTCCGGCATACCACTCACCATTCACCACTGACCATTCACCCTGTCTTTAACCCGAACTGACGTTACTTTACTATCTTTCCGAGAATTTTTGGCGAATACTCATGACCTGGACGCTGCAACACGCCCGTGAAACCTATGCCATTGAGCATTGGGGTGGAGGCTATTTTGACATCAATTCCGACGGCCACGTTGTGGTTCATCCCACCGGTTCTGCAGCCGGGGGCTGTATCGATCTGGTTGGCATCATTGCTACCCTTCACCAGGAAGGGCTGGGATTGCCGGTTCTGCTGCGCTTTACCGACATTCTGGGTGATCGGGTGCGTCTGCTGCGGGAGGCCTTTGATGCCGCCCGCACCGATCTGGCCTACCCGGGCTATTACACCCCGGTCTATCCCATCAAGGTCAATCAGCAAGGTAGCGTAGTGGAGGGGCTGCTGCGGCAGGGACGCAGTCATGGCATCGGGCTGGAAGCCGGCAGCAAGTCGGAGTTGCTGGTCGTGATGGCCCTGTCGGAGGCCGGTACCCTGATCTGCAACGGCTACAAGGACAGAGCCTACATCCGTCTGGCCCTGATGGGCCTGACCCTGGGCCACAACATCTTCATCGTCATCGAAAAATACTCGGAGCTGGAACTGGTACTAAGCGAGTCAGAGGCTCTGGGGATCGCGCCCCGGCTGGGCGTGCGGGTACGTCTTTCCAGCATCGGGGCTGGCAAGTGGCAAAACAGCGGGGGCGACAAATCCAAATTCGGTCTGAATGCCGGCGATTTGTTGCGGCTGGTACAACGGCTGGAAGCCCTGGGCCATCTTGACTGGCTGCAACTGATGCACTTTCACATGGGCTCCCAGATTGCCAACATCAATGATGTCAAAATGGCTCTGGGGGAAGCCTGCCGTTACTACGCTGAACTGAGCCGTCTGGGGGCACCCCTGGGCTGGGCCGATGTAGGCGGCGGGCTGGGGATTGATTACGAGGGCAGCCATTCCACCAGCGAATGCTCCATCAATTACAGCCTGAACGAGTATGCCCACAGCATTGTGCGGGCCTTTGCCGAAATGGCCGACGCCGAGGGGCTGGTTCCTCCGCATTTGATTACCGAGTCGGGCCGTGCCCTCAGTGCCCATCATGCGGTACTGGTCACCCACGTCATTGATGTTGAGCAGGTGATGGACGATGCCACCCTGCCGCCCTGCTCCACGGCCCGTCCGGTACAGGATCTGGCCGAACTGCTGGCCGGGTTACCCAACGAATCGGTACTGGGGGTTTATCATGATGCCCAGTTTGATCTGACCGAAGCCCGTGCCCTGTACGTGCGTGGCCAGATGAACCTGACCGATCTGGCCGAGGCCGAGCGGCTCAACGCAGCCCTGTGCCATCAGATACGGCGTCGGCTTGACGTGCGACTGCGTTCGCACCGGGAGGTACTGGACGAACTGAATGAGCGGCTGGCCGACAAGGTGTTTTGCAATTTTTCATTGTTTCAATCCATGCCGGATGCCTGGGCCATCGAGCAGGTTTTTCCGGTGATGCCGCTGCAACGTCTCAACGAAGAGCCATCAAGGCGGGCGGTAGTTCAGGATCTGACCTGTGATTCGGACGGACGCATCGACGCCTACATTGACCGGCAAAGCATTGAAGCGACCCTGCCGCTGCATGATACCCGGGCCAGTGGCGGCGAGTACCTGATCGGTGTTTTTCTGGTGGGAGCCTATCAGGAGATACTGGGTGACATGCACAATCTGTTTGGCGATACCCATTCGGTCAATGTCGAACTGGACGGTCAGGGAGGGTACCGGCTGGTAGCCCCCCACCCGGGCGATGGAACCGACGACCTGTTGCGGTATGTCCACATTGAGGCGGAAGACCTTGAACGGGCCTACCGTAAAAAACTGATGGAAGCCGATCTGCCCCCGGATCGACGCAAACAGTTCGCCAGCGAACTGATGGCCGGACTGCGAGGCTATACCTACCTGGAAACCTGATTGAATACCGAAACCCTTGTCAGTCTGTCCCCGGACGACCCGATCAAACAGCGGGTTATTGAATACTACACCGCCACAACCCCGGATTATGCCGCCTGGAGCCCCGGCCTCAACCTGCACTGCGGCTACTGGCGTTGGGGCATCAATCCGTTCGACCGGGAAGCCATGCTGACCGAATTGAGTCGGCAGGTTTTGCTCAGGCTCAACCTGCCGTCCGACGGGTCGGCCTGTCTGGCTGATCTGGGCGGGGGCACCGGCGCCACGGCCCGCACCGCCGTGGAAGCATACCCCGGACTGACGGTAGACGTGATTACCCTGGTGCCCCTGCACATTGAGACCGGACAACGCCTGAACCGGCGAGTCAATCGGGGAGCAGCCATTCGCATGTGCCTGGCTGATTACGCCTCTACCGGCCTTGACAGCGAGTGCTACGATGCCGTGACCCTGATCGAGAGTGCCTGCCATGCCGAAGGCAGCACCAAACAGGCGGTACTGGACGAGGCTTACCGCTTGCTGAAGCCGGGCGGACGCCTGGTGCTGGCTGAAGCCATGCTGACCGGGGCGTTGCGGCAGCAAACCTTGATCCAGCGCGGAGTCGGCTGGATTTACCGGCAGTGGTGCCTGGCCTGGGCCGTCCCCGAGATGTGCAGGGCCGATCAGATGGCCACCGCCTTGACGGCCAGTGGCTTTACCGACTGCAAAATCGAGGACTGGTCATGGCGGGTGGCTCCCTCCATTGCCCACATTCCGCTGTTTGCCACCCTGTTTACCCTGTACGCCCTGCTGGATGCACGACCGCTGACCCGGTGGCGCTGGCGGCACATTCGAGCCTCCTTTCTCAGCCCCTTGCTGGGATTGTGCCGACGTTCCTTCGCCTATGTTGCGGTGGTGGCCCGCAAACCGCACCCGACGGATATTCCTCCCGACTAACACCACACAAGGACATTGGCATGATAAAAGTTGGCATGGCTGATCTGAAAATAGGCGTTCCGGTGCCCTGGGATGCGTATGACGCTACCGGCAAGTTGCTGATAAAAAAGGGGCTGGTACTCCAGTCCATACACCAGATCGAAGTATTGGTGAGGCAGGGACTTTACCTGCGCGATGAATCGCAGCGGCCAGCGGTCAGGCGAGTCCCGCCTGCCGCCGAATCTGCCCCGGCTCATCCGGTCAACGCCATGACCCTCCTGACCCGGGAACTTCGCACACACCCTCAACTGATTCGGATCATCCGTGAAAAAAGCGGCCACTCCGACATTCAGGCACAGTACATGGCTTCGGTGCAGAACATCGTAACGGCCGTCCACCGGCAGCGTGACCTGAGCCTGGCCTATCTGTTCTTCAACAAGACCACCGCCAATTACCCGCTCAGGCACTCACTGGATGCGGCAATCGTTGCCATCATCATCGCCACGGCACTGGATAAAAGCCCGTTCGACATTTTCAATGTCGCCGCCGCCTGCCTGACCATGAACATCAGCATGCTGCGATTGCAGGAACAACTTCTGGACAGGGCTGATCCCCCGGGTGAGGATGAATGGCGCAAAATCAAACGGCATCCGGCAGCATCCCGTACATTGCTGGAACAGGCAGGCATCAGCAA
Source organism: uncultured Methylococcaceae bacterium (assembly GCA_903910005.1). Classification (GTDB taxonomy): domain Bacteria; phylum Pseudomonadota; class Gammaproteobacteria; order Methylococcales; family Methylococcaceae; genus CAIVXW01. Next base: position 2,247 of record CAIVXW010000033.1, on the reverse strand, counting down.
CAGCGACTGGCTGGATTACGTACTGCATCATCACGAGAAAAACGACGGTTCGGGTTATCCCGATGGACTGCGCCAGGCAGACATACCGGAGGGTGCCCGGATTGTGGGTCTGGCGGATCGTTATACCGCAACCATATCCCCCCGTACTTACCGCCCGGGGTTGTTGCCCAATGTGGCCTTGAGGGAACTGCTCCTCAAACAGAGCGACAGCCTGGATCTGGTTCATGCCGGGGTACTGACCAAAGTGGTCGGCATCTATCCACCCGGCATGTTCGTCAAACTGCGGAACGGCGAAACCGCCGTGGTGATTGCCAGTGGTGAGGATGGCGCGTGCCCGAGGGTCAAATCAATCATCGGAGCCAACAACATCGCCCTGCCTTTCCCGGTCACACGGGATACCCGCGAAGGCTCCCTGCGTATTACCACTGCCGTCCGGCTGGAACCGGATCAGGTTCCTTTCGGCATGGCGAAAATCTGGGGCGAGGCCAGTCAGGCCGACTGACATCAGACCTGACAACCAGGGCACCAGTAGGTCGCCCGCTGCCCCAGCCGTCCGCTTTGCAGAGCCTGTCCGCACAGACGGCAGGGTTGCCCGGCCCGGTCGTACACCATCAGGGTCTGGCTGAAATAGCCGGGCGTGCCTGTGGCATTGACAAAATCCCGAAGGGTCGTGCCGCCCTGGGCAATGGCGGCCGTCAGCACCTGGCGGATGGAGCCGGCCAAGCGATCATGCTCGGCCCGGGTCAGGCTTCCGGCCGGACGGCCCGGCAGCAGGGCGGCCCCGAACAGGGCTTCATTGGCATAGATGTTCCCCACTCCCACCACCTGTCGACTGTCCATGATGAAACGCTTGATGGCAGTGGTACGTCCGGCAGCCTTGGCAGCCAGATACGCACCGTCAAAGTGTTCCGCCAGCGGTTCCGGCCCCAGACCGGCCAGCAACGGGTGTTGTTCGGGATCGGCTTCAACCTGGAGCAGACAACCAAACCGCCTCGGATCATGAAACCGCAGGCAGACCCCACCACTAAACCGTACATCAATATGATCGTGCTTGCGGGGAGGCGCGGCCGGATCGGTCAGGCGCAGACTGCCCGACATGCCAAGGTGCAACAACAGGCAACCCCGGGTGGTATCCAGCAAAATGTATTTACCACGTCGCCAGACCCGATCCACCCGCGCCCCCGGCATTGTCTCGATCCAGTCACCGCTGACCGGCCAGCGCAAACGCGATTCACGGATGATGAGCTTTTCCAGGGTTTGTCCGATAATATGCGGACGTATCCCGCGACAGGTGGTTTCAACTTCAGGTAATTCGGGCATGGCACAACACCGGGTCGGACATCGCTGACTGAGGCGCGTTGCTTTTCATTCCTCCCCCCCTACCTGCCGAAATACCAGTCGCTCCAGTTCCAGTGCCACCACCGCAAAGCGGGTAATGGACGGCAGTGCTGGGGGGAGGATGCGCCTGAGCCCCCCCACCCCGGCCCTCCCCCACTGGGGCAGGGAGACCACAATTACTCCTCCCCCCAACACAATTGATCGGGTATGTTGAGATCGGGTCACAGTAAGTCCAAAGCCTGTCCCTCACACCCCCACCAGCGTAATCCGTTTCCCCGCCACCGTCTGTGTTTCCCAGCGTAGCCGCTGTTCCCAACTGACGCTATCGTTTCGTTCAAACAGAATCAGATAGCCGTCGGCCTGACCCAATCGGTCAAGGTAGCGGCTGAGCTGGCGCAGGCCGTCGGCTTCGCTGCCGGGGTGGTATTTCAGCTTCAGTTCCAGCACGAAACGGTCACCGCCGTATTGAATGACCAGATCCGCCCGGCCATTGCCGATGGCCATTTCCCGCTCAATCCGCCCGCCGCCGTTTACGATCCGCTGTAAAAAAGCCATCAGCAGCAACTGCCGCCCCACTTCGCGGAAATCATATTTTTCCAGCCAGGCGTCGGCGTGTTCCCGGTAAAACTCCTGAAAGGCCCGTAGCAGGGCATCCATGTCCAGTTTGCCAGCGCGGATATACCAGGCCGGGGTGGCGTAGTCTTGCGGGATGCTCTCCTGAAACCCGAAGCTCAATACCCGGGGGATGATTTCCTGATAGATCGGATTGGCAAAACGGACGGGCGACCCGGTCGCAATCAGGCCCAGGTTGCGGCAATACAAGACCGCTTCGTCGTAGGCATCAAAGTTCGGGGCAGAGCCGTTGATGACCGCTGTCACCACCGGCTTGACCCGCTCCTCCCGCAGTTT
>CAIVXW010000032.1 GCA_903910005.1 uncultured Methylococcaceae bacterium | reverse complement strand
GTCCTTGAGGCCCACACAGGCGGCAATATCGCCAGCCCGGATTTCCTTGATGTCCTCCCGGGCATTGGCATGCATTCTGAGGAGACGACCGATTCGTTCCTTGTTGCCTGACTGGGAGTTTATTACGCTGTCGCCGGAGTTCAATACTCCGGAATACACCCTGACAAAAGTCAGGGTACCCACGAAAGAATCCGTCATGATCTTGAACGCCAGTGCCGCAAATGGCTCGTCATCCGCAGAGCGTCGCTCCACTACTGCGCCCTGATCGGCGTCGGTTCCCTTGATGGCTGGCACATCAAGCGGCGAGGGCAAATAATCGACCACCGCATCCAGCATGGCCTGCACCCCCTTGTTCTTGAAGGCAGACCCGCACAGCATGGGTATGATTTCCAGGGCGATGGTTCGCTTGCGCAGGGCGGCACGAATTTCTTGCTCGGTCAATTCAATACCTTCCAGGTATTTGTCCATCAATGCCTCGCTGGCCTCGGCGGCGGCCTCGACCATTCTTTCCCGCCAGAGGCTGGCTGCATCGGCCAGATCAGCCGGAATGTCCTCATAGCTGAAGGTCGCTCCGCTGTCGGATTCACTCCAGATGATGGCCTTGGACTTGACCAGGTCAATGACTCCCACAAAGGTATCTTCCTTGCCGATGGGAATCTGCACGGGAACCGGATTGGCACGCAACCGCTCCCGCATCTGCTCATAAACCCTGAAAAAATCAGCGCCGGAACGGTCCATTTTGTTGACGAAAGCGATTCGGGGGACACCGTATTTGGTGGCCTGCCGCCAGACCGTTTCAGACTGGGGCTGAACACCGCCAACAGCACAATACAACATGCAGGCTCCATCCAGAACCCGCATGGATCGCTCGACTTCAATGGTGAAATCGACGTGACCTGGCGTATCAATAATGTTGATCCGGTGTTCCGGATAATTGTGCCCCATGCCTCGCCAGTACGTGGTGGTAGCCGCCGAAGTAATGGTGATACCCCGTTCCTGCTCCTGTTCCATCCAGTCCATGGTGGCGGCACCGTCGTGTACTTCCCCGATTTTGTGATTGATGCCGGTGTAAAACAACACGCGCTCGGTCGTGGTAGTTTTTCCGGCGTCGATATGCGCGGATATACCTATGTTGCGATATCGTTCAATGGGGGTTGTACGTGCCATGTGCCTGTCGTCCCGGGTTTGGCACTTACCAACGGTAGTGCGAGAATGCCTTGTTGGCTTCAGCCATGCGGTGAGTATCTTCACGCTTCTTGACGGCGGAACCCCTGTTGTCCTGGGCGTCCAGCAGCTCACCCGCCAAGCGAAGTACCATGCCTTTTTCGTTACGTTTTCTGGAGGAATCAATCAACCAGCGCATGGCCAGGGCAGTACGACGCGAGGGGCGTACTTCCACCGGAACCTGGTAGGTCGCGCCGCCAACCCGGCGGGATTTGACTTCCACCAGCGGCTGCACGTTTTCCAGAGCCTTGCCCAATACATCCAGCGGCTGATTGCCGGTTTTGGTCTGTATGTGATCCAGGGCTCCGTATACAACCCGTTCGGCTACTGATTTTTTGCCGCTCAACATCAGCATGTTGACAAAACGCGCCAGCGTCTCGCTGTTGTAGCGGGGATCCGGTACGACATCCCTGTGCTGGGATACTCTTCTTCTCGACATATGTATTTATCCTGATGGCCTGTTAACTCTTGGGACGCTTGGCACCGTATTTGGAACGGCCCTGTCTACGCTTCTGGACACCCGCCGTATCAAGACTGCCGCGAACGATGTGATAGCGCACACCGGGCAAGTCCTTCACACGACCACCCCGAATCAGAACCACGGAGTGTTCCTGCAGGTTATGGCCTTCACCACCGATGTAACTACTGACCTCGGCTCCGTTGGTCAACCGCACACGGGCGACCTTTCGCAGTGCCGAATTGGGCTTTTTCGGGGTCGTGGTATAGACCCTCGTACAGACACCTCGCCGCTGCGGACAACTGTCCAGCGCAGGCACATTACTTTTTTCTACTTTTCTTACCCTTGGTTTCCTAACCAACTGGTTGATTGTGGTCATTACCAAACTCCAAACTTTTACTGAACCCGGGGGAATCTTTTGATGTGGAAAATCTGTTGCCTGGACTCTGGATCAGGCATGGGAAACATGGGCCGGAGTCCGGGAAAGCAGGCAATTCTAGTTTCTCGACCCCCTCCTGTCAACTCATGAGACACGAATTGTCAAGTGTTCAGCGTAACGAAAAATGACGCGGTTTGATTCAAACGTAACGGTTTCAGCGGGAATCGGTTTTGCCCATTCCCCAGGCTGCCAGCCATGCTCCGGCAAAACTGACAATACCGGCCAGGGTATAGACCCCGGAGGCTCCCAGGGGAACCCAGAAGTAACCCGCTGCCAGACTGCCCAGCATGCCACCCAAACCAAAGCTGACGCTGCCGTAAAGGGCCTGACCGGTTGCGTGGTGGGTTCCCCTGAAATGGTGTTGCACCAGATGCACCGCCGCGACGTGGGCAGAGCCAAAGCTCGCGGCATGCAGGCACTGGATCAACAGAATCATGAAAGGGACGTCGATGGCCCAGCCCAACAGGCACCAGCGCAATCCACCCAGCACCAGGCTGGTGACAAAAACGGTACGCAGGCTGAAACGGGCCAGAATGGCGGGAATCAGCAGAAACAGCAGGATTTCGGCCAGAACCCCCAGTGACCACAGGCTGCCGATGTCCCGTCTGGAATAGCCATGGGCGTCAAGGTAAATGGAAAAAAAGGCGTAGTAAGGGCCATGACCGAACTGGAGCAGCAGACAGGCCAGCAGGAAGGTCGCCACCTCGCGGCGTCGAACCACATGCAGCAGGGACTGATCGCTTTGGTGCGGATGACTGGCGGCGTGGGCCGGTACGGTGAGGGACACCACCCACACGCTGCCCAGCAGCAATAAAATCAGATAGGGCAATCCGCTCACCGGGAGCCAGGTATGCAGCAACTCGCCGGTTGCCATTACCGCAACAATAAACCCGATGGAACCCCAGACCCTGATTCGGGCATAGCGGTGTGAATCGCCGTCCAGGTGTTCCAGCGTCAGGGTATCGAACAACGGCATGATGATGCCCTGAAAAAGGGTGTAAGCGAACATCACGCTGACCAGAGCGGCCATGTCCCAGGGCCACAGCAATACGGCAAAGATCATCAGGCTGAACAGGCTGGCGGCCCGGATGACCGCAAACAGTTGCAGGTGCCGATGCGTGATCTGTCCCCAGATGAACGGTACCAGGATTTTGGTCAGGCCGGGTATGGCCAGTACCAGCCCGATCCAGGCCGGACTGACCCCTTGCGCTTCCAGGTACAGCGACCAATAGGGAACAAATGCCCCCAAAACAGCAAAATACAGCAGATAGAACCCGGACAGGCTGACATGGGGAATCCGTGTATCCGGGTTCATGCCGATCAGTTCCGGGCCTGAACTCCCGCATTCTGCGCCCGGTGGCGCAGGGCATGATCCATCAATACCAGTGCCATCATGGCTTCGGCGATGGGGGTGGCACGGATACCTACACACGGGTCATGGCGACCAGTGGTAATGACTTCGACTGATTCACCGGCCTGATTGAGGGTGCGTCCCGGCAGGCGCAGACTGGAGGTAGGCTTCAGGGCGATGCTGGCCATGATGTCCTGTCCGGAGGAAATACCGCCCAGAATCCCGCCGGCATGGTTGCTGGCAAACCCGTCAGCCAGCAATTCGTCACGAAATTCGGTGCCACGTGCTTCCACGCAGGCGAAGCCGTCGCCGATTTCAACCCCTTTCACCGCATTGATGCTCATCAGGGCCGCCGCCAGATCGGCGTCCAGCCGTGCGAATATCGGCTCTCCCCAGCCAACCGGAACACCGGTGGCGATAACCGTCACCCGGGCACCGATGGAGTCGCCTGATTTACGCAAGGCATCCATGTAGTCTTCCAGTTCGGCCACCCGGGCCGGATCAGGGCAGAAGAACGGATTGTCTTCAACGGCATCCCAGCTTTTGTGCGCCAGCCGCAGGGGGCCGAGTTGGGCCAGATAGCCCCGCACCGAAACCCCGAAGGCTTCGCGCAAATATTTTTTGGCGATGGCCCCGGCAGCCACCCGCATGGCAGTTTCACGGGCCGATGAGCGTCCGCCGCCCCGGTAATCACGGATGCCGTACTTGCCCTGGTAGGTGTAGTCGGCATGACCCGGTCGGTAACGGTCGGCGATGTCGGAATAATCCTTCGAGCGCTGGTCGACGTTTTCAATCAGAAGTCCGATGGGCGTACCGGTAGTTTTACCCTCGAAGACACCCGAGAGGATTTGTACCGTATCCGGTTCGCGCCGCTGGGTCGTATGGCGCGATTTGCCGGGACGGCGCCGTTCCAGATCGTGCTGAATATCGGCCTCGCACAGGGCCATGCCGGGCGGACAGCCGTCGACGATGCAGCCAATGGCCGGGCCATGACTTTCGCCAAATGATGTCACCGTGAAGGATTGACCGATGGAATTTCCAGACATGCTATGTTCTCAATAAACGTGAATGGTGAATGGTGAATGCAGAATGCGGAATGCGGAATGCGGAATGCGGAATGCGGAATGCGGAATGGTGATTGGTATGCGGTATTCACTTGCCCCTCGCCCCTCGCCCCTCGCCCCTCGCCCCTGGCCACTCACTCCCCGTCCCCGGCTGACTGCACCCACAATGCCCGGCACGCCGGGGGTGGTGGCGGTTTGGGGGCGGTTGGCTTGCCGGTTTCGGCTGGATGCGGCTCAAACCACCAATCCAGGCTGGCATCACAGCCCTCACCGGTCGGCACCGGCGGTTGGCGCACACACTCCGGACTGTCGTCAGGGCAGGATAGACGTAGATGAAAATGATCGTCGTGTCCGTGCCAGGGGCGAATCCGGTGCAGCCAGGCCCGTTCCCCTGACACCGTTCGACACAGGGTTTTCTTGATGTGGGGATT
>CAIVXW010000031.1 GCA_903910005.1 uncultured Methylococcaceae bacterium | reverse complement strand
GGACAACGGTCCCGGCATTTCCCGCGAACACCTTGACAGAATTTTTGAACCCTACGTCACCAGCAAAACCCGGGGCACCGGTCTTGGGCTGGCCATCGTCAAGAAAATCATTGAAGAACACGGCGGCACCATTCAGGTGGATGCACAAACCGCTACCGGGGCCGGTTTCAGAATCCGGCTCCCGGTCATCCCCGCCGCATGACGCGCTGCTTTTCCCGCTGCCAGTCCTTGTCCTTCTCGCTGGCCCGTTTGTCATGCAACTGCTTGCCGCGAGCCAGGCCGATTTCCAGCTTGGCCCGACCCTTTTTCCAGTAAAGCGACAGCGGAATCAGGGTATACCCCTTGCGTTCGACGCTGCCGATCAGGGTTGACAGTTCGCGTCGGTGCAGCAGCAACTTACGGGTTCTGAGCGGATCCGGCACAACGTGGGTTGAGGCCGAAGACAGGGGCGAAAAATGGGCACCGAGCAGCCAGGCTTCCCCGTTTTTGAGAATCACATAGCTCTCCTTTAATTGAGCCCGCATCGCCCGCAGGCTTTTCAGCTCCCAGCCCAGCAACACCAGCCCCGCCTCGTAGCGGTCTTCAATAAAATACTCGTGACTGGCCTGCCGGTTTTGGGCGATGGTAGAACCGCCGCCGGAATCCTTCTTTTTCTTTGTTGCCATGGGTGAAACCAGAATCGTGCTGTAGGGGTTGGAAAACCGGCCATTTTACTGCATCCTTGCCCCTTTGATGTCTGTCAAATTTCGGAGTCGACATGAGCGAACAAGAACAACGTCTGATTCATGGCCAGTGGTCATCCCGCATGGCTTTTATCCTGGCGGCCAGCGGATCGGCCATCGGCCTTGGCAATATCTGGAAATTTCCTTACCTGGTCGGAGAAAACGGCGGGGGAGCCTTCGTACTGATCTACATGCTGTGCGTAGTCATGCTGGGCGTTCCCATCATGATGGCGGAAACCCTGCTGGGACGTAAGGGCCGACGCAGCCCGGTCAACACCCTGCTGAACCTGGCCCGGCAGGCCGGTGCCGGGCGGCTCTGGGGTCAGGTTGGCTGGCTGGGCGTGGTGGCCGGATTTCTGATCCTCTCCTATTATTCGGTGATTGCAGGCTGGTCGCTGGCCTATATTTTCAAGATGAGTTCAGGCTTCATGAATCAGGTCGACGCAGAAAAAGCCCGCACCGCGTTCCTGGCCCTGCAGGGCAGTCCCGAACTGCAATTCATCTGGCATTCGCTGTTCATGATCGCCACGGTCAGCATAGTCAGTCGCGGGGTCAATCGCGGCCTGGAAGCCGCAACCCGCTACCTGATGCCCCTGTTGTTCATCATGATTCTGGCACTCGACCTGTTCGCACTGGGTTCGGAGGGGGCCGGTCAAGGCCTGTCGTTCCTGTTCAAACCAGACTTCAGCCGCCTGAGCGGCGAAAGCCTGATGATTGCCCTGGGACAGGCCTTTTTCTCGCTGGGGCTGGGCATGGGAGCCATCATGATGTACGGCTCCTACCTGCCGGACGGCGTATCCATCACCCGCGCCTCGCTGATCGTGGCCGGTGCCGACACCCTGATCGCCCTGCTGGCCGGGGTAGCCATTTTCCCCATTGTATTCACCCACCACCTGGCACCCGGCATGGGCCCCGGGCTGATCTTTGAAACCCTGCCCATCGCCTTTGGCAAAATGCCGGCTGGCCACCTGTTCGGTACGATTTTCTTTGTGCTGGTATTTTTTGCCGCGATTACCTCGGCCATTGCCCTGATTGAACCGACGGTCGCCTGGTTATACGAAAATCGCGGCATGAGCCGGGAAAGTGCCAGTTTATGGAGCGGACTGGCCTGCTGGCTGGTAGGGCTGGGCACCATCCAGTCATTCAGCGACCCGCTGCACTGGCGCATTGGCGACAAAAGCCTGTTTGAATGGCTGGATTTTGTCACCGCCGAACTGATGCTGCCGATAGGCGGCATCCTGATCGCGGTCTTTGCGGGCTGGGTACTTTCGGCAGAAACCACGGCGGGAGAACTGGCCCTGGGCTCCCGTTACCGACTGTGGCGGTTCGCCATTCGCTACCTGGCCCCACTGGGGGTCGGGCTGATTCTGCTACGCGGCGTGGGTGGTATGTAACTTGACCTTAACCAAGCACCCTGGCCAATGCCAGCCATTCAGACGGCAGTGCATCGGCTGGCCAGTGCCGAATCAAGTCAAGCAACAACGTATGCTCATCGACAAAACCGTGTTCGTCGCCCAACATGGCAGTGATGGCAGCCTGGAATGTCGCCTGCGCTTCGTTCTTGCCAAAAACCCGCGCTGCCACGTTTGGCTCGGCCAACAACCATCTCCGGTACGCATCCACCGCAGCAGCATCGGAAAGAGGCGTACCTTTAAGCCCCACTGAAAGATCCTGTTCACGCTCCCGGCGTTGGCCGATCACCCGATCGGCCCGAAACTCCGGCAACGCTGGCCAGCCAGCGTCCCACCAATTGCCGGGTGGCATCACGCGGGCCTGAATGGCCGTCTGCGCCACTACCGCATCGCCGCCGGTAATCTGTGCCAGCGCAGTGGCCAGGGGGGCGGGAGACCACAGTAAACTCGATTCAATCGTGTAAGCCTCCCAAAACATCACCGGCACCGCCAGATAATTGCACAACCGGTCGGCAATACGCCTGGCCTCTGCGGCAGACAGATGATCGCGATCCAGTACCACCACACATTTGCTCCATAAGGGCTTTGCATTGTGGATGCCGGAAAACCAGTCTTTCAATGCTTTCAGTTTCTCGCCAACACGGCTGATGCCGCCTAAAGACCAAAAGGCGCAGCGTGGCAGTACAAACCCGGGTTGAACCACACCAACCCGTTCCAGAATTGCCAAAATCAATTCCGCGTCCGTCGGCCCTTCCACCACCAGCACCCGCTCGGCTTCCATGGCCTCGATAATATTCATCGCCGACTGGCTTACGCCAATATGCTGATACGCCGCATCGCGGGCACGTGGTGAAACAAAGCCCAGACGCCTTCCACTTGAGGCACTCGCCAGGCTGGCGGCAGAAATACGTCCACTGCCACTGCGATCAAGATGGATCAATTCAGCAGTCTCGGCGGCAGCAATCATCTGTTCGTTATGCGTGGTTGCCACAATCTGCACACGATCACCTGCCAACTGGCGGAGTTGCCGCAGCAATCTTTTTTGGGCCGCATAATGCAGATGAGAGTCCGGCTCATCCACCAGCACTACCAGCGGTGCCCTGGGCGGGGCGAGATTAACATCCACCAGCAAGGCCAGCGTCTGCAAGGTTCCACTGCCCAACAAGGCAATATCCAGCGATTCGGGCTGATCGGCAGCACTAAACCGCACAGTCACATCAATATCACTGGCCGGGTCAAACGTCACCGCCAGCCTGAACCCGCGCAAACCCAACACAGCCTCAACCTGCCGTTCTACCGTTTCCAGCTTGTCGGCCTGTTTCAGACGCAGCAACCGATTACGCAACACATCGGCCGTTTCGCCGCGTGCCACAGAGGCATTCAACAAAGCCTCGTGTTGATACGCTTCGCGCCGGGCAATGCGAGAAACCGGTGCTGTTTTGACAATATGTACCAGGCTACCCGCCTCACGCAGGGTCTGATTCAGTGCCGGAATAAAGTGCCCGGCATCAAACACGGGTTCGATATGCAACTGTTGACCGCGTGCCGTCGAAACGACAAAACCCAGGGTATGGTATTCGCCCGCAAGCGCAATAACCGCCTCAATCACCAACCTGCGCTGCCCGTGCCGAAAAATCTCGCTGCAATCACCCCCCCGCAACCAGGCAAACCCCGGCAGATAGTCACTCTTTAACTCGATTTCGCCAACCGACACCCAACCGGCCCGAACCCCCGGATGATTCGCTCGTAAAACCCGTTTCCGGGTCTGCGCCAGGCATTCGGCAAAAGCCTGAAGAGCCTCCAGCACGGAGGTTTTTCCGGTATTATTGGCACCGGTAATCAGGGTAAGCGGCCCATTGAAAACCAGACACGTCTCGCTGTGAGCCTTGAAATCCCGAAGGGTAAATTGCTGGATGATCATGGGGGTTACTTACTCTCGTGGATTCCGCTTAAGGTACTACCTGGATCACTCCACCCACACCTTTGAATTTCTCCACAAACGTGGCGATTTTCTGGAATACGCTTTGTTTTTTGCTCAGATATTGCGGATTCAGCGGACTCATCCGGGGCAGAATGGCATTGAGTTCAGTGCCATTGTCACTGGCGAACTCCCGTTTGAGTGAAGCAGTAATATAGCGCCGGGCCGCCTCTGCATTCAGGTTTTCGGATTCGATCAACGCTTCCGCCTCACGCCGTTGTTGCGCTTGGGCAAAGGTGAAGAAAGCCTCGATCACACTGGCCTTGTCGCCTATCTGATCCAGATCGGTCTGGTTGATGAAGTCCACCAGCAAGCCCTCTTTGGCGCGATTGCCCAGGCTGGCACGAATCACGCGGCGAACTTCATCCACCAGGTCTGATTTGCTCTTGTTCTTCTTGTTGTGATCGAAGATCAGTTCCAGGATGTAATCCAGATTGATTTCCTGCGACTTCAGCAGATCAACTTCGAAGACCACGTCATCCCAGTCGAGGGTGGATTTTTCCTTCTCGGCGGAAGATTTTTCCCGGTGCAGCCAGTCGCGCACATCGTTATAGGTGGAGCGGTAATCCTGAATTTTCCGCTCGGCGGGGAGCGTGATGGCTTGCAGTGCGGTCAGATCGTCGTCGTTCAGATAGTGTTTGGCCTTGAACGCCTCCACCGCTGCCGGGTCGGTCATGTCGACGCTTTGCAATGCCTTCAGCGAAGCGAACTCGTCATAGTTTTGCAGCACGTTCTCGACGCGCAAATACTCGCCAAACAGTTTGGCGAACGCCTTTTTGTCGGCTTCCTTCTCAATGGCGGCGGGATCGGGGAAGCGTGTTTCCAGCTCCTTCACCACCTCCACAAAGCCGCGCCGCGCTTCACCGGTGGCCGCATCGGTGAAGCCTTCCATGTATTCCTTGTAACTCTTCTCCAGCACTACGTTCCTGGTGTTCTTGTCACCGAACAGGGTGATGGCGTCGATGGTCGCCTGTTCCAGGTCGCGGAAGGTGACGATATTGCCGAAGGTTTTGGTGGCGTCAAAAATGCGGTTGGTGCGTGAGTAGGCCTGCATCAGCCCGTGGTAGCGCAGGTTCTTGTCCACAAACAAGGTGTTCAGCGTGGGCGCATCAAAGCCGGTCAGGAACATGCCCACCACCACAACCAAGTCGATTTCCTTGGCTTTGACCTGCTTGGCCAGGTCTCGGTAGTAATTCTGGAAGCCGTTGCTGTCCACACTGAAGTTGGTTTTGAACAGCGCGTTGTAGTCGGCAATGGCTGCACTCAGGAACTCCTTGGCACTGCTGTTCATGGCAGACACTTCAAAACTCTCGTCCTGAATGTCGCCGACCGCATCCTGCTCCTCGTTGGCAGCGAACGAGAAGATGGTGGCTACCCTCAGCGGTTTGTCGCTGCCTTTCTGCAGTGCCTTGAAAGACTCGTAATACAGCTTGGCAGCCTCCACGCTGCTGACCGCGAACATGGCATTGAAGCCTTTGTTGCCCGCCTGGAGGCGGTGGGTTTTCTGCCGGAAGTTGTTCAGGATGTACTGCGTGATCTCACGGATGCGGTCGGGGTGCAGCAAGGCCTGCTTGTTCTCCGCCGCGCTGAGTTTTTTCTCGTCCCGCTCGGTCTCGATGGCTTTGAACTGCGGGCGCACATCGTTGTAGTCCACCTTGAACTTCAGAACTTTTTCATCACGAATGGCATCGGTGATCACATACGAATGCAGCTCACGCCCAAACACACTGGCCGTGGTTTCAGCACCCAGCGCGTTTTCCGGGAAGATCGGCGTGCCGGTAAAACCGAACTGATAGAACCGCCTGAACTTCTTCTTCAGGTTTTTCTGCGCTTCACCAAATTGGCTGCGGTGGCACTCATCAAAAATGAACACCACCTGCTTGCCGTAGAGGGCTAAGTCAGCTTCGCCCTTCATCAGGTTATTGAGCTTCTGGATGGTGGTAACAACGATCTTGTTGTCATCCTTCTCCAGGTTACGCTTCAGCCCCAACGTGCTGTCAGAGCCATTTACGCTGTCCGGCGAAAACCGCTGATATTCCTTCATGGTCTGGTAATCCAGATCCTTGCGATCCACCACGAAAAACACCTTGTCGATGAAGTCCAGCTCGGTGGCCAGGCGCGCCGCCTTGAAACTGGTCAGGGTCTTGCCCGAGCCGGTGGTGTGCCAGATGAAGCCACCGCTTTCGGTATGGCTCCAGCACTTGGCCTGGTACGCGCTGTTGATCTTCCACAGAATGCGCTCGGTGGCGGCAATCTGGTACGGGCGCATCACCAGCAGCGTGTTGCTGACATCAAACACCGAGTAGTGCAGCAGCACATTCAGCAGGGTGTGCTTCTGGAAGAACGTGGCCGCGAAGTCCTTCAGATCCCTGATCAGGCTGTTGTCCGCCTTCGCCCAGTTCATGGTGAAGTCGAAGCTGTTCTTGTTGCGCTGCGTGGTGTTGGCGAAGTAGCGGCTGTCGGTGCCGTTGGAAATTACGAACAGTTGCAGATATTTGAACAGGGAATGTTCGCTGTTGAAGCTTTCCTTGCTGTAGCGATGCACCTGATTGAAGGCTTCCCGAATCGCCACGCCGCGTTTTTTCAATTCCACCTGCACCAGCGGCAGGCCATTGACCAGGATCGTCACATCATAGCGATTGGCACCACCCCGCCCTGCGGGCACCCCTCCAGATGAGGGGAATTTCTCAATCGCTGCGTTATTATTCCCCTCCCTTGGAGGGGTGGCGCGAAGCGCCGGGGTGGTCTCAAACTGCCTGATCACCTGCACCTTGTTGCGGGCGATGTTCTTCTTATCCAGCAGGTAGATATTCTGGATGCGGCCATCGTCAAAGACAAAGTCGTGGATATAGTCGTCGTGAATTTTGCGGGTTTTCTCGACGAGGCCATCACTGGGTTTATCCAGCCAGGTTTCCAAAAAACGCAGCCATTCGCCCTCGGCAAACTGCACGCCATTGAGCAATTGCAGTTGTACGCGCACATTGGCCAGCAAGGCGGCGGGCGTATTCAGGCCGGGCAGGTATTCATAACCCTGATTACGCAAATCAGCAATGAACTCCCGTTCCAGATCGCTTTCGCTTTGGTAGCTTTCCGCGACCTTCCACTCCTGGGTGTATTGATCTAGAACTATGAAGTTCTTGGATTCAGCAATGGTTTTGTAATC
>CAIVXW010000030.1 GCA_903910005.1 uncultured Methylococcaceae bacterium | reverse complement strand
TGGTTGACCGGTTTTATGTTGCGGTTGCGAGTCTGGATGATGAATCCTTCGAAGGGTCTGAAGCCCTGACGCTGGCGGTCGCCCTTCCGGATGGTCAGAGTGACAGCGATACCTCAAGCTTTGTCGATGACGGCACTGGCATCGTTTACGACGATAAGGGCCAGCCTGTGCCTGGCGCGGTCGATGATGATCGGGTCGTTACCATCAATAGTCCGGTTGTCAACGAGGCGTCACCCTACGCCGTGTTTACACTTGACGGTGAACCTGGACAGCGGGTCAGCCTGACGTTAACGGATGGTACTGCTAGTATTGCCGATTATGATCGTGAGACGCTTGAGTTTTCCCGTGATGATGGTTTGACCTGGACACCGTATGTATCGGGTGAAGTTACTTTCAGTGAGGTGACGGGAGCCCTGCTGGTTCGCACGCCGGTCAAGCAGGATATTACCTACGAGGGAGCAGAAACCTTTACGCTGGTCGCTACCAACACCGGCGGTAAACAGGCTTTCGGTACGGCGACCCTGCTGGATGACGGCAGGGGTGATATCTTCAATCCCGATGGTTCGAAAAATATCAGTACTCCCCGCGATGATGACCGGATTCTTAAGGTAGAAAACATAACGGTGAATGAAGATTCACCCTACGCAGTGTTTCGTGTATCGGGTATTGAAGGGCAGCAACTGGTGCTTAACCTTGAAGAGACCGGTACAGCCTACGCCCCGGTTGATGGCGATGCAAAAATAGGCACCGATACCGGTACCTTGCTGCAGGTTTTTGATGGCGATCAGTGGTCGGACTACCAACCGGAAACCACCGTGACCTATCCGGTCGGCAGCACTACATTGTTGGTGCGGGTGGCCATACAGGATGACGGCGTGTTTGAGAAGCAGGAGTCCTTTAAGTTGAAGGCAGCCACCGATGATATGACCTCCTACGGTATTGGTATCATCACTGACGACGGTCAGGGGCCGATTTTCAACGAAAGTGGAGCGGTTGACCCAACGGCACTCAGGGATGATGACCGTGCCCTCAAAATTAACAGCATTGATGTCAATGAGGGTTCCGGGTATGCCGTATTCACTGTGTCTGCGAACAGTGGCAGTCGCCTTGAACTGGCACTGGTCAAGACGGGTACTGGCGTTGATCATGCGACCCTGGGAGTTGATACTGCCACGCAGCTTGAGTATCTGCAGGGTGATTCATGGACGGCTTATGTACCCGGTAGCAAAGTACTGGTCGAGGGGGGGGAATTGTTTGTCCGTGTCGCGGTTATCAATGACCCCGATCGTGAGATGCCTGAAAGCTTCCGCCTGCTGGCCAGTTCTGATACGTCGGGCATTACCGCCTTTGGTACTGCAACCATTCAAAGTAATGGTACCGGGGATGTCTGGCTGCAGGATAATACGCAGCCATCTACCCAGGCTGAACTGGTAGCGGCTGATTTTGTCCTGGATGATGATTTCGACCTGGATGGTATCGCGCCCAATGTTGAGGAGATTCTGGCGACGCTGTCGTCTTCAAGTGGCAATGGTGGCAATGACGGGGATCTGAACGCAGATGGCAAGCAGGACGCGGAACAAAACGCGCTGGCGACTTTGGCCTGGATTTCTGTCGAAGACTTCCGGAAAGGTCTGGGAGGCACCCTGACTGAAGTCAGACCGATTGTATCTCTGGCGGTAGCTTCCAGTGCAGCGACACTGGTTGAAGCCCCTGTCGGTGATGGCCAGTATCAGTTGTCTGCAATTCGCGTCATTCCTCAGGAGTCGACCGATGTGGGCGGTAAACCGGTTACCGGCACCATTACTGCAGAGGGTACCCGTATAGTAGCCCCCTGGGATCCGATCCTGTTTACTGTCAGTCCGCACAATGCGGTGGATCAGTTGGCTGATATTGATCCTGACCGTGAAGGTATCCAGATACTGACTGAAATAGATATTAGCCGTTCCGGTATCGCTGCCGGAGACTTTAACGGGTATCTCAAATATGTCAGCCAGGCCGCGATTGAGGCGGCTGCCAGTCAGGGTATTGCGTTGAGAACCCTGGACGGCAGTCCAATTACGACAGCCGATTGGTACGATTTTACCCAGCGGAAAAATGTCGATGGTAGCTACTATGGGGACGGAGCCCGCTATACGACAGAAAATGGGCGGATTGTCAGCATTCAGCTAACCATGACCGATAACGCATTCGGTGATAACGACATGACGGTCGGGACGGTTGTTGATCCGGGCATGCCGGTGTTGCTCATACCCAACCAGGCACCAGTCGTCGATCTTGCGTCGGGAGATGCGGCAACCTTGAATCGGGTAGAAACCTTCCGGGAAGGCCGGAATGCGGTTACGTTCGGTGAATCCGGGGCACTCAATGTCAGCGATGCAGATGGCATCAACCTGACCCGACTTTCCATCGCAATTGATCCGGATGCGTTGGAAAGCGGCGACCAGATCAGCGTGGCTGATAGCGTGGTTGATCTGTATGCGCTCGAAAGCAGCGACCAAATCGTGGCAAGTACCCTGATCGACCTGACCCGGACATCTGCCGAAGGGGTGGTGACCGTTTTTGGCACAAGAACCTTAGACGACTACAGTCTGGTCGACATCGTAGGTGATCCTCTTGCCTTGCTTCCCCCCATTCCTCCTCCATCATTCACAACTTTCGACTACAGTCTGGTCGACGGCGAAGGCAAACGTACCCTGACATTCTCAACCGATGTTCCGGTTGATCAGTCCGAGTATGATGCGCTACTGGATGCCTTGAGCTTCAGTTCATCTTCCGAGAATTTTACCGACAATGGTAAGCGTGTTTTTGAAATAACCGCATCGGATGAATATACCACCAGTGCTGCTGCATCGCTCTCCATCAATATGGATGCAGTCAACTGGATCTATTCATCTACTGATGTCATTCTACCGAATGATGTAGACAATGTGGTACTCAATCGTGTGCTGATCCAGGATTCATGGGATTTGAGTTGTCTTCCTGACTGGTTACGTCAATCCGTCAAAATCAAGGACAGGGCACCTGCCAAAGTTGCCGATCTGGCCGCTACCGGTAATGCGCGGGATAACCAGATGATTGGCAATGAGGGTAACAATACCCTGTTGGGTGGAACTGGTGACGACGGCCTGTATGGTATTGATGGCCGCGATTTGCTGCTCGGTGAGGCAGGTAACGATACCTTGTCAGGCGTCAACGGGAAGGATGTATTGGTTGGTGGAGCCGGACGCGATGAGCTTACGGGAGGCAATGGCAAGGACAAGTTCCGTTATCTTGCCCTCGAAGACAGTGGTGTAGGGGCTGATAATCGTGACGTGATCACTGATTTCACTACAAAAGACAGGCTGAAAGTCAACAAAATTGACGCCAATCCGTTTATAGCCGACGATCAGGCATTCAGTTATATCGAGGATTTGGCCTTTTCCGGCACCCCGGGGCAATTACGTTTCGAGGCAGGTATTCTGCAGGCAGACGTCAATGGTGATGGTATTGCCGATCTTGAAATCGAGTTGTTGGGTGTGACCACTTTGCCGGTCGACAACATCATTCTCTAGCGTACGCCGGTTCATTTTTTGCCGGTATGGATCGACGGGGAGAACGCAGGGTTGACCTTGCGTTTCCCCGGATTCCCGGCACAAAGCCCGAACCCTGGCCTGTGACCAGCTTCCACTCCAATCCATGACAGGATAACTCAGATGAAAAACAAATTACTTCGACTCTTTTTGGGCTGCGGATTATTGTTGACCGGTCTAACCCCGGCCGTGGCAGAATCGGTGTACGATACGCTCAGCAAGGATGTATATATCGCCCCTTTTGGCAGTTATCTCCATACTGGAGGTGACACTGCTGCGACTGATGGTTGGGGGGCCGGCCTGGCGATTGGCAAGGTATTGAACGAACGCTTCAATGTTGAACTCCGGGGTCTTTGGCATGGCTACGACAATGACTTGTACTGCTGCAATGGTGCCGAAACCGATCTAATCGGAGCCACTGCAGACCTACAGTATTACTTTATGCGTGACAAATTCTCGCCTTATGCCGTTGCTTCGGTGGGAGGCATGACGACCCGAATGGATGGGCCTGCCTTTTCGCTGGAGGATGCCTCATTTATTTTTGAGGCAGGTGTTGGCAGCTCATATTCCTTGCATAAATACTTAACAGTGCGAGGCGATGTGAGGTATCGTCTGAATACCTTGCCGACCAGTCTGGGGCAGGACGGAGTATTGAACGACGCGGTCGTTAATCTTGGTTTTGTCTTGCCCGTGCCATTCTAAAGTACGGGAGTCCGGAGGGCAGGGCGTGTACTGATTGCGTCCTGCCCCCTCTCAATGCCGAACCTCTATCACCGTTGGAGCCGGAAAGCCGGGGCGAAGCGGGGTTTCCGGTTCCAAACCACTTACCCCCTATAAACTCAGGTCGCAGCAACCCCTACCCGCACCGAGACAGCCGCCATTCCACATCCCTCACCCGGAATTGGCATAATAAAAATAACCGCTATACTCCCCCCAACGACCATCCCGCCCTTCGGGCACTCCTACCAAAATTCCCCTCCTCCGGAGGGGTGGCAGGCGAAGGAATGTCGGGTGGATGCGCTTCGCTTATCCACCCTACGCATTTACGCATCTTCACGCTCCCCATACGTTCACCGTCATGCCGTCGTAGCTCTCCTCGCGCTGCCATATCTTTTCCTCCCAGGCGATGTCCGGTCGGCGGTCAAAAATCAGCAGATGGGCTTCATCGGCTCCGCAGCGTTTCGCATAGTCCACCGTTTGTTCCAGACCGGTTTGTAGCAGCGGTTGCAGGCTGCCGCGCTGGATTTTCAGTTCCAGTACGATGCGCTGCACCGGGCCGTGGTAGCCCTG
>CAIVXW010000029.1 GCA_903910005.1 uncultured Methylococcaceae bacterium | reverse complement strand
TGCGTCATTTTCGGCAGTTGCCACCTGCAGGGTGTAATAGCCGGGTGGACGGGCCATGATCCAGTCCTCACCTTCCAGTCGGGCTATTGTTCGGGTATTAGGCACGGGCGATGCCGGTGCCTCGGGTTTTGTGGTTGTCGACGGTGGCGGTTTGACTGCCTCAGCAAGCGCAGGCGGTGCCGGTGGCTGGGAAGCCGGTGGCTCGGGTTGTGCGGCTATCGACGGTGGTGGTTGAATCGCCTCGGCAAGCGGGGGCGGTGCCGGTGGCCGGGAAGCCGGTGGCTCGGGTTGTGCGGCTGCCGACGGTGGTGGTTGGATCGCCTCGGCAGGCACGGGCGGTGCCGGTGGCCGGGAAGCCGGTGTCTCGGGTTGTGCGGCTGCCGACGGTGGCGGTTGCATCGCCTCGACAAGCGCGGGCGGTGCCGTTGCCTCAGGTTCTGCTGTCAGCGGCAGTGGCAGCGGAACCACGGCAGGTTCGGGCTGTTGGCCGGGTGGGACATCAATGACGGCAGCGGCGGCTTCAGGTTCTGCAGTGGCGAGGGGGGGAGCCAGTTCTGGTGACGGTACCGGTGTGGGGGGGACTGCTTCGGCAGGAAGCGGAACCGGGGTCGATGGGGTGGGGTTGGCGGGTGGTTCCAGTCCCTGTCCCAAATAGAGGGTCAACCCGGCTGCCAGGGCAATCAGCAAGCCGCTGCCGGCCAGGGCCGGGATACTGGCCCTGGCCATGCCAACCGGCGATGACCTGGGTGGTTGTTCCAGATATTTTTCGATTTGACCCGGTACTCCGCCGGTTGCCTTGAACACTTGCTGCCGAAAGGCGGCATCGGACATCTGCCCGGTCAGGAAAGCCGGATGGGCAGCCGTGATATGGCCGATGTAACGGGCCGTTTCGTCCAGGTTCAGCGGCGGGATTTCCACTTCAAATGCTTCATTCATGAACTCGGCATCCGTGATATTGCGTTCAGCCAGTGCCTGTCCATTGAGGGCAACCACCAGTTTGAGGCCTGGATTGAGTCCTGAAAACTGGCTGAGACCGTCGAGAAAGCCGGGCAACGCCGCCTGGGCGTTGTCGAGCAGTAACAACAGGGGGCGTTTGTTGCGGGCATGAACCTCCAGCCATCCGCTCAGGTCACCCGGAGACGTCCCGAATGGATGGCCGGATTTCTGCTGTTCGATCTCGGCCCGGATTCTCAGGGCGTCAAGTAACCGTTCAAGGCTTAATCCGGGCGATGCCGCCTGATAACAGGTGGTGGCATAAGTGGATATCTGTTGCTCCAGTGCCCGCAGGAAGTACGTCTTGCCGATGCCGACGGGGCCGGTTAGCCGCAGGGGTTGGGGCAGGTTGAGGGCAAGGTGTGCGAACAGATCAAAACGCTGACTGCGGGTGACCGACAGAAAGCGGGCACCGTCAGCCGCAAGGCTCTCAGTGTCGTCCATAATGCTCCAGGGTTTGCAGAACCCGATGCCGCTCGATCGGCAGGGGCAGGGTGGCTTCCCCGATGGATTTGAGCAAAATCAGGCGCAACTGGCCATTTTCGTTTTTTTTGTCCACCGCCATCAGGTCAAGGCAGGTTTCGGGACTCAGTGCCTGGGGAGGCGTCACCGGCAGACGGGCCTTTCGCAACAGGGCAATGATCCGTGTCACATCGGCATCGCTCAACCACCCCATGCGGCGGGACAGGTCAGCCGCCTGACAAATACCAATGGAGACGGCCTCGCCGTGCAGGATGTCACCGTAGCCCAGACCGGTTTCAATGGCATGGCCAAAGGTATGGCCCAGGTTGAGGGTGGCCCTTGGGCCGGATTCGCGCTCATCCAGACCGACTACCTCGGCTTTATTGAGACAGGAGCGTTCAATGGCATGGGTCAGTGCGGCTTCGTCCCGTTGCAGTAGAGCGTCCATGGCCTGTTCCAGCCAGTTGAAGAAGTCCGGATCCCGGATCAAACCGTATTTGATGACCTCAGCCAGCCCGGCACTCAGTTCCCGATCCGGCAGCGTGTCGAGACTGGTGATGTCAGCCACGACACACTTGGGCTGATAAAAGGCACCGATCATGTTTTTGCCCAGGGGATGGTTGACCGCTGTCTTGCCGCCGACCGAGGAGTCGACCTGAGCCAGCAGGGTGGTGGGAATCTGGAGGAACGGAATGCCGCGCTGGTAACAAGCCGCGACGAAACCGGCCAGGTCACCGATGACGCCACCGCCCAGGGCAATGAGGTGGGCATTACGACTGAATCTGCCGCTCAACAGGGCGTCGAAAACCGTCATGGCCGAATCCATGGATTTGAATGATTCGCCATCGGGCAAAATCACGCTGGCCCATTGTTTGCCGCTGAGTGCAGCGGTGATCCGCGCCAGGTAGAGGGGGGCTACGGTTTCGTTGGTGACCACCATGACCTGACTGGATTCAAGGTAGGGAAACCAGAGTTCAGGATGGTTCATGAGGTTGGAGCCCGTAAAAATGGGATAGCTACGCTCTCCCAGTTCGACCGTCAGGGTTTTCATGGTTTTTTGGATAACCGTTGGTACGTTGGTAGGCTCTGAGAATGAGGCGGATGGCCAGGCGGCTACTGCATTGTCCGGTGTCCACCACGTAATCCGCCAGGGAGCGGTAGTAGGGTTCACGGGTGCGAAACAACTCTCTGAGTGTCTCGCGGGGATTGTCGGTATGCAGCAGGGGACGGTTGGAGTCCTTGCCGGTTCGCTCCAGTTGTTTGTCGACCGAACACTGAAGCAAAACGACAAACCCCCGCTGATGCAGGCAGATGCGATTTTCCTCGCGCAGGATGGAGCCACCGCCCGTCGCCATGACAATTCCTTCCAGCCGGGTCAGGTCGGCCAGGGCTTCGCTTTCCCGGCGACGAAAACCGCTTTCGCCTTCATACTCAAAGATGGTGGGAATACTGACACCAGCCCGCTGTTCGATTTCCCTGTCACTGTCGTGAAACTCCATGTCCAGCGTTTTGGCCAGCAAACGCCCCACGGTGGTTTTTCCCGCCCCCATGGGCCCAATCAGAAAAATGTTGCGGGTACTTCTCATCAAGTCAATCCGAATGTTTGAGGGTGTCATGATACCATGCCTGACGGTCGGAACAGCCTGTCCGTGGCGGGTTCAGTCGATCCGGGCCGGCCGCATCGGGCTATTTGATGTTTGCTCATAGCCTTATCGTTTCATTCAGGGTAACATAGGCCCTGTTTGTCGTGGCGCATGGATAGAACCTCGCCCCACAGAGGATATGGACTCCCCCCTGATTGCTGCGCCCGCGCCTTTCAAGTTCCCTGCCTCAATACAAACTCACAAAGCGGTACGATTCCTCCCATCCCCGCTACCTTAGAAATTCAATCGCTTTTGAGGAAAGGCGAGGCACGGAAATCTGACTGAATGACATTTGATGCTACCGGATGCTGCAGAGCCCTCCTGCAAGCCATGGCCGACAAAGGCCACGCGAGATTACCCCCCCATCCATTTCAAGGTCAGACCCGTCCTGTCGCCAGGGCGGGCTGCATGCCTGCCCGGTTGCGTCCGTCAGCTTACTGGATTCAGGAAAAGCGCAGGCCGGTATCCGAATCGTCACCCCACCTAAAACAGCCTACCGTCACACGGGTGACGGTCTCTACGGAGAGTAACCACATGTTAAGAATCTACGCCGGAAATCTTCCGGTCGATACCACCGAACAGGAATTCAACGCATTATTTGCCGAGTACGGGCGGGTACGCTCGATTGAACTGGCCCGCGACATATTTACCGGCCGTTGCCGGGGCTTCGGATTTGTGGAAATGGAGGGTCACGAGGCTCGCGCAGCCATCAGCGCACTTAATGGCCGCAACCTGCGCGGCAACAGCCTGCGTGTCAACGAGGAGCGTCCTCGTACTCGGAGTGGCGGAGGCCGCAGACGATAGACACCATTCCGTCAGGCAGAGGGTGTGTCCCTCAATAAAACGGTACCATCCTGTCCTGACATCACCAGCTTCGGCATCTGGGTGCCGATGTTCAACACAACACCAGCGTTTGGTTTTTTCCTAGATTTTAGAGGATTTTTTGATGAGTACGCGATTGTATGTAGGCAACCTGAGCTATTCAGTCGGCAACAGCGAACTGGAACAGCTCTTTGCTCCCCACGGCACGGTGACATCAGCGCATGTCATTACGGATCGTGAAACTGGCCGCTCCAAGGGGTTTGGCTTTGTTGAGATGGGAAGCGGCGAACAGGCACAGGCAGCGATTTCTGCCCTGCACGGCAAGGAAATCGGCGGCAGAAACCTGACCGTCAATGAAGCCCGCCCGCGTGAAGACAAGCCGGCCGGCGG
>CAIVXW010000028.1 GCA_903910005.1 uncultured Methylococcaceae bacterium | reverse complement strand
GGCAACGACAGCGGAAGGCCAGGATAAAAGGGAAGCGAGAGTATAAAGCCAAACGGAGCAGCAAATAAGCCATCGCCCCCAAATTTGGCTTGAGCCTCAGTGCAGGAGCCGTATGGACTCCCCTGCCTTGGGGAAGTCGACCCCCAGACTGATGATGAAGCTGGATACCTCCTCAATTGTCATGGTTACTGCCCTGGTCTGAGACTCATGAACGATCAGGGTGAAGCCCGAGGTGGGGTTGGGAGAGGTTGGTATGAACAGAATCAGATGATCGTCGACCCGGTTGGTGACGTAGGCGGGCACCCACAGCCCCGCACGCGGGTACTCCACGAACACTACATCCCTGAGACGCTCCTCGTCATCCCCCCTGAACAGGCTCAGGATTTTTTTGGTGACGCGATAAACGCTGCCCAGCAGGGGAATCCGGTCAATCAGTTTTTCAAAATAATACAGTAGATGGGCTTTTTCCTGCTTGAGCAGAAAGCCAAAATACATCAGGACAAAGGTTGCCGCAATAAAGGCAATGATGGGTATCAGGGGGTTTTCATACCGTCCCCAGAGTCCTATTACAAATCCCAGCAGCAATCCACTCAGATAAATGACGATCTGAATGATGATGAAAATTGGCAATGCCCCCAGAATGCCAATCAGAAAATAATCAAAAAAACGCTCGACTGACTTTTTCATCTGCATGACCTCTTGATTTATTGGTTTTTATTGGTTGTCCATGGCCAGACATCGGGCCATGATCCATTCGTCGGCATAGTGATGCCCGTCGAAATAATGCTCCCGGAGCAGTCCCTCCTCAAGAAACCCGAACCGGTCGTAGAGTCTGCGGGCCGCCCGGTTATTGACATTGACCGTCAGTTCAATCCGCCGATACCCGCTGACACCGGCTTGCTCCAGGGTGGCCTGTAACAGGTGCCGTCCCAATCCCCGATGGCGATAGGGTTTCAGCAGGGCAATCCGCAGCACCGCCACATGCCGATAACCGGACAGCCGTTTGGGTTCAAGCAGGCTGAATCCAACCACCCGCTCATGGGCCCGGATAACCAGCGTCAATCCGGTTTTGGTCATGAAGTCGAACCCCAGATCAGTCACGTCAACCGGTTGTCCTGTCTCCAGCGTCAGGTGGGTACGCCAGAACTCCCGACAGGCTTCGGTTTCGTCCGGATGCAGCAGGTTTATTGCAAAGGCAGGAATACCCAGCAAAATTTGCCCGGGACAGTCCGGAAAGGTGAAGCCGGAATATCCTGGTACCTCCAGGCTGAACGAGTGAAACTGACCATCCCGCAAATCCGGGGGCGTATCAATGTAAAACCCGCAAAATCCGTCACCCCAGCCGGCGTCGCGGACGTCGGCCCGGTACAGGGTTGCGGGTACCGGAATGTCACGGTCGTCAATCCGGCAGCGCACTGTTTTCTGGCCGGAATGACAAACCCAGCCCTCGATCCGGTCGCCCAGTCGGTCGATGTATCCACGGATCCGGTCGGAAGCGTCAGACCCGTCATCGTACCCGGCCATCAAAACATCTCCACGTCGCCGGTATCCAGACTCTGCTGCTGGATTCGTTTTCTGTCCAGTTCGCGAAACGAGGTCTGGCTGGCCTGTATGGCGTCACTCATGGCCTGGATGCGGGCCGAGAACCGTTCCTCGGCTTCCCGTACCTCATGATCGGCACTCAGTTCGTACAATTTGCGCATGAGGTCTTCCAGCAGGCGGGAGCGTTCCCGGGTCTGGTCAAGCAGTTGATGGACGATGTCGTCAAATTGCAGCGAAATCAGGCCGTCCATGACCAGGGCGTGAATTTGCAGGGCGATATCGTTGATCTGACGCGACTGGACGGTGGCGGCTGCATTGAGGGTTTCCATTTCCCGCCACATGGAGGACAGGGTATCGCGGGATGCCGACACGACCGTCAAATCCAGATTGGCCACTTCATGAATACAGGTTCCTACCCGTCCCATGAGGGTTTCCATGTTCATCAACAGACCCCGGATCTCTTCGCTGAATTCGTTGGATTTTTTGGCCAGTTTACGGACTTCATCTGCCACCACCGCGAACCCACGCCCCGATTCACCGGCCCGGGCAGCCTCTATGGCGGCATTCAGTGCCAGCAGGTCGGTTTGTTTGCCAATGTCGGTCACACCGTTCAGACTGGCCACGACAGAGGTCATCAGTTGTTCCATCTCGGCAAAACTGTCGGCGGTTTGTTGGCCGGCCAGATTGACGTTATCCATGAAAGCCACCAGCCGGTCAACCACCTGTTCACTGTCACGGGTGTAGCGTTGTATCCCGGATCGCTGTTCCTCCTGTTCCTTGCCATTGGCCACCGACAGGAGCCGGGTGACCAGTTCCTTGAGCATGTCAAGCTGATTGTTGGAGTATCCCTTGAGATCGGTCAGGTTGCCGGTCAGCCGGAAGGTGGCCGAACTGATGAGGTTACTGGCCTGGGTAATGTTGCTGCGGATGGTACCAAACTGGGTGTGGGCCATCTCCACGGCATGAACCAGCTCCTGTTCATAGCGTTCGGTTTGCTCCAGTAAAACCTGCTCCTGCGGGGATATCCACCCGCTGCGCGAGTCCGAACGGGTCTGGTTCGGATTGAACCCGCTGTAGAGCAGTACCGCGATTGAGCCGCATAAAAACCCCAGCGACCAGTAGGAGTCGGGCCGATCAGCCAGTAACAACGCGGCAATCGCCAAAACCTGCAATACCAGTGTACCCAACACGAGTCGACCCTCATTATTCTTGTTTGCTGATCCGGACGCTCAGGCTGGATCAGAAATCCAGCCTATCCGTCCTGCGGCTGCCTCATTGAGGCGATCAATCAGGGGGCGGGTTTTGTCACTCGGCAGGCTGAAGACAAACTCGACCTGCTCACCGTGGGTTACCCGCTGCAAATCAGCACCGGTAACGTCCAGTTCCCGCCTGACCCGGCCTTCCAGGGCATAAGGAACATGGCAGCGCAGAACGACCTGGCGGACAATCGCCACTTTTTCTGCCTGCAACAAGGCCTGCGCCACACTGCCCGCGTAAGCCCTGACCAGTCCGCCAGCCCCCAGGTTGATTCCACCGTAGTAACGTATCACCGTGGCCAGCACCCCATCCAGGTTTTGATGGCGCAGGACATCCAGCATCGGGCGACCGGCGGTTCCTCCCGGTTCACCGTCATCGACCGCTGCCGAATGCCCTCCCGCCAGCAAGGCCCAGCAGACGTGGGACGCCAGCGGATGTTCCGCCCACAATCGGGCCACAACCCGCTGTGCTTCGCTGCGATCCCTGACCGGTTGAACACAGCCGATGAAGCGGCTTTTCTTGATGAGGAGTTCGCTGTATACCGGGCTGGCCAGGGTTTGAGGCATGTCTATTTTACGGTGCCCATTTCAAAAATGAGCATTTCCGCTTCGCCTTCACTAACGTTTTCAGCGGTCATCCATTGACCCGATTCCCAGAATACTTCACCGGGTCCGTATTCCTGCACCTGGCCACTCTC
>CAIVXW010000027.1 GCA_903910005.1 uncultured Methylococcaceae bacterium | reverse complement strand
GTTTATCGTATTCATCCACCAATACCACCACCCGCTGGCCGTAGCGGGCGTGGCTGCGTTCAATCAGTTGCTGCAACTGTCCACTCAGGCGCTCGGTATCACTGGTAACACCGAAGCAAATCTGATGCTGACGAATCTGTTCACCCAGTAATTGCTGTAATTCAGTGACTGATTGCACCAGGCCTTGCCCCAGATTTAGCCGAATCACCGGATACTTCACCGACCAGTCCCAGCGGCTGTGACAATACAACCCCCGAAACAGGGGTTCGTTACCCTCAAATAATTCTGCCAGGGTATCCAGAAGCAGCGATTTGCCGAATCGTCTGGGCCGGGAGAGAAAGTAATGCGAGCCGGATTCAATCAGTTGCAGTGCGAATGGGGTTTTATCGACATAATAATGCTCATCACATTCCCGGATTTTAGCCAGGGTTTGAATCCCGATAGGGAGTTTTTTACGCATCAGTTAACTCCTGAATGAGGTGGGAGGGCGTCATGCGCTCAAGGCGCGGTCGGGGCGGTATCTGCCGGTGTTGCAGCCGGTTTGGGGCGGGCCAGCATTCGGCTGAGCCAGCCGTGCAGTCGCTGAAGCAGATAGTCTTCGACAGTTTTCCAGCCGTCGTTCGGGGTTTCTACCCGAATCTGGTGATAATCTGCCAGTGTTTTCAGGGCTGTTTTACGTTCACGGGCTTCGTCATCGGGCGTATCGCCGCTGCGGTGGCTCAATAGCTCCAGCAGCGGGAGTTTGAGGCTGGATAACCGGGCCAGTTTGACCGGGAACTTGTCCAGCCCGCGAATGGGGGCCGGATCCAGCAATACCACAGCGCGGATGGCAGTATCCGGCTGCTGGAGCAGGTAGTTGAGAGCCACCCAGGCACCGGAATCGTGGCCAATCAGGGCGATGTCCTGGATGTCTTTTTGCTGCATGGCCGTCACGGCCGCCCGTAGTCGTCCTACCGATTCGGGCATCAGGCTGGCAAAGTTGGCGGCTTCGGCATCGGTTTCCGCCAGGGGCAACGAACAGGTCAGGGTTGCCCAGCCGTGGCCGGGTAATGCCACCCGCAGTGGATGAATCAGTTCGGCAGCGTCCTGGTTGGATTTGCGTCCGTGTAACAGGATGATCCCGCCCCGGCGTTGTTTGACCAGGCTGTCACGGTATAACCCCTGGAAGGGAATGCCGGAAACGGACAGTTTGAGGACGTCTTCCGGGCTGTTGCGAGCCGCCAGTTGTGCGGCCAGTTCGCGTTCATCGTCGAGATCAGCCGTTGCCCCGACGCCAGCAATCCACAGCAACAGTAAAATCGTACCGACTTGCTGTGCCCGCTTCAGCCACGACACCGGCGATACATCCCGGTTCAGCGAATCCGCATGCCCGGTTTGGCTCCTGCGTCCGGAAACAGCACGAAGGGCCCTGCGGATTCATCGCTGGCAGCCAGTACCATGCCTTCGGATATACCGAATTTCATTTTGCGCGGAGCCAGGTTGGCAACCATTACCAGGTGTTTGCCTTCAAGTTGGGACGGGTCGTAGGCCGATTTGATGCCGGCCAGCACCGTGCGGGTTTCTCCGCCCAGATCAAGGGTCAGGCGCAGTAGTTTGTCGGCTCCCGCCACGGCTTCGGCCTGGCTGACCCGGGCGACCCTGAGATCAATCCGGGAAAACTCCTCAAAACTGATGGTGTCGGCGAAGGCCTCGCAGGCGGCTGGTGCGGGCAGAGCGGCGGCTGTGAGGCTTTGCTGATTGGCGGCTACCAGGGCGTCCATCTGTTTGTCATCGACCCGGGTGGTCAGGTGCTGGTAGGCATTGATGACATGCCCTTCCGGCAGGGGGTGGTGGATGGCATCCCAGGTGAGGGAGGTGTTCAGAAATGCTTCAACCCGTTCAGCCAGATGCGGCAGGATGGGTTTGAGGTAGAGGGTCAGATCGCGGAACAGGCGGAGCGTGGTACTGCAAACCTGGTGCAGACGGGCGTCATGGTCGGGTGATTTGGCCAGTTCCCAGGGTTTGTGGGTGTCGACATACTGGTTGACCGCATCGGCCAGTTCCATGATCCGGCGGATGGCCCGGGCATAATCGCGGCTTTCGTACAGTTCGGCGATGAAACCGGCCTCGCTTTCGGGGTTGTAGTCGAGTCCCGTGTCCACCTCGATGGCGGCCAGACGGCCACCGAACCGCTTGACCAGAAAACCGGCCGAACGACTGGCAATGTTGACAAATTTGCCGACCAGATCACTGTTGACCCGGGCGACGAAGTCCCGCAGGTTGAGGTCAATGTCTTCCAGCGAGCCGTTCAGTTTGCAGGCGTAGTAATAACGCAGCCATTCCGGGTCGAGTCCCAGTTCCAGATAACTGGCCGCCGTGATGAAGGTGCCGCGTGATTTGGACATCTTTTCACCATTTACCGTCAGAAAGCCGTGGGCGAAGATGCGGGTTGGGGTGCGGAAACCGGTACGTTGCAACAGGGCCGGCCAGAACAGGGCATGAAAATAGAGAATATCCTTGCCGATGAAATGGTATAGCTCGGTGGTACTGTCAGGGTTCCAGTATTCGGCAAAATCCAGTCCCACCCGGTCACACAAATGCTGGAAACTGCCCATGTAGCCAATGGGGGCATCCAGCCAGACATAGAAAAACTTGCCGGGTGCATCCGGTATTTCAAAACCGAAATAGGGGGCATCGCGGGAAATGTCCCAGTCGGACAAACCGGACGAGAGCCATTCATCCATCTTGTTGGCGGCCTCGGTCTGCAAATGCCCGGCCCGGGTCCATTGTTTCAGAAAGGCTTCGGACAAACCCAGCCGGAAAAAATAATGATCGGACTGCTTGCGGATCGGGGTGGCACCGGACACCACCGAGCGCGGATTGAGCAGGTCAGTGGTACTGTAACTGGCTCCGCAGGCCTCGCAGGAATCACCGTATTGATCGACCGCCCGGCATTTGGGGCAGGTACCCTGAATGAAGCGGTCCGGCAGGAACATCTCCCGCACCGGATCGTAGTATTGTTCGATCGAGCGAACGTCAATGCAGCCGGCATCACGCAGACGCCTGTAAATGGTTTCGGCGAAGTGGCGGGTTTCGTCGCCGTGGGTGGAATGGTAGTGGTCGAAGCGAATGTGAAAGCCGGCAAAGTCGCGTTCATGTTCCGCCTTGACCCGCTGGATCAGGGTTTCGGGCGGAATGCCTTCCTTTTCGGCCCGGAGCATGACCGGAGTACCGTGGGTGTCATCGGCGCAGACATAGTGGCAGACATGGCCCCGCATCTGTTGAAAGCGAACCCAGATGTCGGTCTGGATGTATTCGACCAGATGTCCCAGGTGGATGGAACCATTGGCGTAGGGCAGGGCACTGGTTACCAGGATTTTGCGTAATGGATTCATGACGGTGGCTCAGGTGTGTCGTAGGGGGCCGGAACCCCGGCCCGGTGCCGGGGACTCAGCGTCCGGTTGAGAAGCGGGCAAATGCGGCCAGAAAGGCCTGTTTGGCGGTGGGCGGCGGCAGCGGAACGATACGCTCCGGCAGGGGATCATGGCCCAGTAGCTCCAGCCAGGGTTCGGTGGAGTGGGGCATCAAGTCGCGCTTTTCGGTTGCGAGGGCAATCAGGTCGGCCCGCTTGATGACCGCGTAATCGGATTCAGGGATGCTGAAGGTCTCGGCGATGATCGCACTGACCCGGTGTTCTATTTCGGCAAATTCCGGCAACAGTCGCTTCAGTGGCTTGACCATGTCCCCCAGATAGGCTTCCGCCGCGTCATGCAGCAGGGCCGCCAGTTTGTGTTCCTCCGCCACCAGGTCGCACACCATCAGCGAGTGCTGCGCCACTGAATAGAACTCGGTGGTCTGGCCGTTGAAACGGCAGGTGTAGGCCAGACCGTGGGCGATGTCCTCAATGTGAATCTGGTCAATCCGGGGTTCAAGCGGAAAGAAGCGATGCCCCAGGTAGGTGGAGATGTAACTCATGCAATCGGTGCGGTGTTCCGGTAGCGGTAGAGGGGTTGTTTGACGTCATTTGCCGCCTGGTAGCGTACCGAAAACTCGTGCAGGCGGGGCAGGGCTTGTTGTGCCTGGCTCGCATCGCTGAATTCAAAGGCATTGACGCCTACCCGCGCCAGGTAAAACACCTGGTCGAGCAGAAAGTCACCACGAACCCTGAGTTCCCCGGCATACCCCAGGCGTTCCCGGATCCACTGGGCCTGGGAGAAACTGCGTCCGTCGGTGAACGCCTGCATGTCCAGCACGATGAGGGGGATTTCCTGCGGCATGTCGCCCAGAGCTTCGGGGGAATCACTGGCTTCCAGCCGGATACCCAGCGGCTGACCGTCGCGGTTCAGGCCGTCGCGTTGGCTTTGCCAGCGTTTCAGGCTGACGGTCACAGGGCCGAGGGCGGGCAGGGTTTCGCTGTCGTCAAGGTGTTGCCAGTCATTCGGGCCTGGCTGTCCGTCTTTAATGAGTGCCATAAACTCTCTCCTGGAAAGGGGTCAGGCCCACCCGCTGTACGGTTGCAAGGAACGGTTCCTCGTCGGTGCGGATGTTGCGGTATACGGTAAAAATGGAGTCGATCACGGAGACAACCTGATCGCGGCTGACCGCAGGACCCAGTCGTTCGCCCAGGGCCGCTTCGGTGGCAGAGGAGCCGCCGAGCGTGATCTGGTACCACTCCTCGCCTTTTTTGTCGACGCCCAGTATGCCGATATGGCCCACCGTGTGATGGCCGCAGCCGTTCATGCAGCCGGAAATGTTGATGCGGATATCACCCAGATCGTAGAGATAATCCGTGTCCTCAAACAGTTGCTGGATGCCATTGGCTATCGGAATGGAGGTGGCGTTGGCCAGCGAGCAAAAATCGAGACCGGGGCAGCAGATGATGTCGGCAGCAGTACCGATGTTGGCGGTGGCCAGCCCAAGTCCTGACAGTTGCTGCCAGAGTGCCTGCAGATCCGTCAGTTTGACATCTGCCAGTACCAGATTCTGGGTATGGGTGACCCGGAGTTCACCCTGACTGTAGCGGTCGGTCAACTCGGCCAGGGCATCCATCTGGCTGTCGGTCATGTCACCCGGTGCCTGGCCCGGCAGTTTGAGCGAGACGAAAACCACCCGGTAGCCGGGAATTTTGTGGGGGGCCGTGTTGTGACTCCACCAGTGGCGCAAGCCGGGTTGTTCGGCCAGGGCCGCATCAAGGGTGGAGCAGGTGGCGGGTAGCGATTCGTAGGTCGCGGTGGTGAAGGCCCGGGTCACCCGCTCGATCTCGCTGTCATCCAGTATCAGTTGTGTACGAACCAGAGCCCATTCGGCTTCGACCAGTCGGGTAAATTCCGCCGTGCCCAGTTCCTTGACCAGAATTTTGATGCGGGCCTTGTATTTGTTGTCGCGTCGGCCAAAGCGGTTGTAGACCCTGAGAATGGCTTCCAGATAACTCAGCAGGTCAGATTTTGCCAGGAAGGGGCGGATAACCACGCCAATCACGGGAGTTCGGCCCAGTCCACCGCCCACCAGCACTTCAAATCCGGTCTCGCCGCTCGCATTTTTGACCAGTTGCAGACCAATGTCATGCACCTGGGTGGCGGCCCGATCCTTCGCGGCTCCGTTGACCGCAATTTTGA
This sequence comes from uncultured Methylococcaceae bacterium, assembly GCA_903910005.1. GTDB lineage: Bacteria > Pseudomonadota > Gammaproteobacteria > Methylococcales > Methylococcaceae > CAIVXW01. The sequence continues at coordinate 1,263 of CAIVXW010000027.1, read as the reverse complement.
ACTTGCGCGGCAGGAAGCTGAACTCGGGGTGGAAGGTCGACCACTGCCGGATGATTTCGCAGTAAATGCGCGGGTCTTCCAGTTCATCTGCCGTGACACCGGCCAGATGATCGCTGGTGACATTGCGGATACAGTTGCCACTGGTCTGGATGGCGTGCATCTGTACCGTGGCCAGATCGGCCAGAATGTCCGGCACTTCTTCCAGGCGCGGCCAGTTGAACTGGATGTTCTGGCGGGTGGTAAAGTGGCCATAGCCCTTGTCATACCGCCGGGCGATATGCGCCAGCATCCGCAACTGCCGGGTCGACAGCAGGCCGTAGGGAATGGCCACCCGCAACATGGGCGCATGACGCTGAATGTAGAGTCCATTCATCAGTCGCAGGGGGCGGTATTGGTCTTCGCTCAGTTCCCCGGTGAGGAAGCGTCGGGTCTGATCCCGGAACTGGGCAACCCGTTCGTCGACGACCGTTTGGTCGTATTGGTCATAGTGGTACATGGTTCAAATCACTCTGCTGCGCGTAAAACCGTTATGTTGTGACCGGCAATGATACTACAGGGCTCCGGGTCGCGGGGTACCGGCCATTCTGCAACCCTGAATTTCAGATTCAGCCGCTGATCATCCGGGGCTTGAAGCGGGCCTGTCTGGTTTGCTGAATCTCTTCTTCAAGCAACAACCGTTGTCGCTCCAGGGTAAGAAATTCAATTTCCCGATGCAGATGTTGTTCGACATCGTTTATCGCAGCGGCCCGGTTGTTTTTCTCGGCCAGATCCGCCTCAAACTGGGTTTGCCGTAATTGGGCTTCCTGGTGGATACGTTCGAGGCGCAGTCTCAGTTCACCCTCCATTTTTTCGCGGGTGGCTATCTCCTCCAGGGCAATCCCGGCCCTGATTTTGCGGGCCTCCTGCTCGACGTGGCGTTCCAGGGCTTCAGTTTCCTCCCGTAGCAGGGCAGTCATTTTTTGCTGCTGTTCAATTCTGCAGCGACTGGCTTCAGCCTGCTGTTCAAAAATGTCCTGCTGATGACGCAAACGGGCCTGGTGCAGACGTTCATGCAGGGTACGAATGATGGCCTGATGACGCGGGCGGGAGGCGGTGTCGTGCCCGGGGTTTGCTACCCCGTCCAGGAACCTGAAGCGGAGGGTGCAGCGGCAACGGCTTTGTATTCGGGAGAGAATCATAAACTCCTGTATCTCCTGACCAATACAGGTTTCAATGTCGCTCAGATCATCGTCCAGCCAGATTTCAGGCGGCAGGCTCTTCAAG
>CAIVXW010000026.1 GCA_903910005.1 uncultured Methylococcaceae bacterium | reverse complement strand
TTCATGATCCTGCCGAACGTAGGTCTGAACGAATGGGGTCACACTTTCTGGTTCATGGAAGAACTGTTCGTAGCGCCCTTGCACTACGGCTTTGTGATCTTTGGCTGGCTGGCACTGGCCATCGCAGGCGTACTGCTGCAGGTTTTCGATAGCTTCGGCAAACTGTTGAAGAACGATCTGTGCCCGGATCTGTAATTTCATACGTCCGGTTTCACAGGCATTCTGCCTCAGTCTAGTCTCACAACAGCCGCTGTCCGGGTATAACCGGGCAGCGGTTTTTTTTTGCCCGAACCTAATCGGCAAAAACCAGAAGCCGATCTGCCCTGAGACAGGCATCCGTCCACAATCCCAATCCTCCCTGGCAGAAACCGGGCAGCAGTGTGGTTGCACCGGTCAGGCCACGGTTTTCACAGGCGGTGACGCAAAGCACCAACTCGACCCGGTAGCGTTCAGCCAACCGGGGCCAATCCTCTGCACAGGGATTTTGCGGACAGGCCACCCCGTTCCAGACGCCGTCGTGGTAGAAAAATACCCGAATCACTTCATTGCCCCCCTCAAGGGCAGCCTCAATGAAGCGGCAGGCCGTTACCGGCAGCATTGAGCGGGTGAAGCCGCAGTTGACCTGGATGGCGTACTTCATGGTGACAAGTGATTGAGTAACGCCAGCCAGTCAACGATCGAGGCCAGCCAGTCAGCCGGTATGAGACCTGCCAGCGCAGCCAACAGGTGCCGCCCACTCGCGCCGGTTTCGGTCAGGGCCAGCCCTCCCAGGATCGCAAATACCAGAGCCGCCAGGCGGTGTATCGGACGCACCGGCAACCGGTTCGCCAGTTTTTCTCCCAGAAATACAATGGGGATATTGGCAATCATCATCCCCAGCGTGGTACCGGCCACCACATCGATGAAAGCATCATGGCGTGCCGCCAGGGCAATCGTAGCCACCTGGGTTTTGTCACCCATTTCAGCCAGGAAAAAGGCAATCAGCGTGGCACCCAGCACCCCGAAGCGGACAGGTCTGTCGTCCTGGTCATCAAGACTGTCAGGTACAAGCATCCAGAGGGCCATTGCCAGAAAGGAAACGCCCAGAATCCAGGCCAGGATTTCCGGACTGAAGGCGGTGGTGATCCAGTGTCCCAGGGCGGCTGCCAGACCGTGATTGGCCAGTGTCGCCAGCAATATGCCCAGAATGATGGGCCAGGGTTGGCGGAAGCGGGCTGCCAGCAGCAGTGATAACAACTGGGTTTTGTCACCGACTTCGGCCAGGGCCACGATTCCGGTGGAAACCAGCAGGGATTCGGGGTTCATGCAACGATGCCCCGCACGGCCCAGTCGCGTACCCGATCCGCTCCAAATTGCAGGATGGCATCCGGGGCAACCCCCAATTCGGTTGCAATCCGCTGCAACTGTACCGCCAGGGTATCGTCATCATCTGCATCCAGCCGTTCAAGCAACCGGTACGTGGCGGCACTGATTTCCAGAAACCGCACCCTGTCCTCCCTGTCCCGGTAAACCAGCAAACAGGTTGGCGTATCCGGCGGTTCATGTGGCTGGTACGTCGGCGCGATCCGGTGTACCGGGAATCGGTAGACCAGCGGCCAGGCCAGTGCCGACAGCCTCACCCGATGGGGTAACGGATCATCCACCAGGGCATGATTGACCGGAGCCAGTTCTTCGCCGGAGACCTCAAGGGCCAACTCAACCCACTCATAGTGGGCCAATTCCAGCAGAAAGGCGGGATCACCAGGCTGTCCGGGCCGCTCCAACGACAGATAATCCAGAAACTCCCCGGCGATACCGACGAACAGCGGTGTTTTATTGTGATGTTCGGCGAAAAAATCCCGAACCAGTTGATGCCAGTACGAAGGCTCCAGCACGGCTTTGAGTACGGGAAACCCCGAGGCCAGAAAGTTTTCCATATTGTTGAAAAACAGTTGCCGGTACATCTGCATGCGGGTTGGCGCAATGCCCGTCGGCAATGGTTGCCGGGCCGGATCGCGGATATAGGCGGCAAAGCCGTATTGAATGGATTGAAACCGTGGCCGCATGTCACTCATGAATGGCCTCATGCTGCACGCGGCGTATTTGCTCGAGTTCCTGCAGCAGAACCGGCAACGGAGGAATGTTGAAATCGCGCTCCAGCAGGGTGGGCAATGTCCCAAAACGGTGACAGGCCTGCCTTAACAAACTCCAGACCGGGTCAATGACGGCGGCTCCGTGGGTGTCAACCAGAAAATCATCGGCTTCGACATAATGGCCGGCCACATGCAGATAAACCACCCGGTCGACCGGAACCCGTCCCAGAAACTCCGGGGCCGAATATCCCTGATTGACGCTGTTGACGTAGAGGTTGTTGACATCCAGCAGCAGGTCGCAGTCCGCCTCGGCCAGAACCGCCGCCAGAAAATCGATCTCATCCATTTCCTGACCGGGAGCGGCGTAGTAGGAGACGTTTTCCACGGCAATGCGACGCTCCAGTATCTCCTGGGTACGCCGTATCCGGGCCGCCGTGTAACGAACAGCCTCGGCGGTAAAGGGAATGGGCATCAGATCGTACAAGTGTCCGTCATCACCGCAATAACTCAGGTGTTCGCTGTAGTAACGAATCCGGTGATGATCAAGAAACTGGCGCAGTTCGAGCAGAAATGCTTCATCCAGCGGGGCGGGCCCGCCCAGAGACAGTGACAAACCGTGGCAGATGAAGGGGCAGCGTTCGGTCAGGGAACGGAATTGCCGCCCCTGCCTGCCACCGATTCTCATCCAGTTCTCGGGAGCCACCTCGTAAAAATCAATGTGGGCGGGGGGGGCTGCCGCGATTTCACCGATAAAATCGCGCCGTAATCCCAGCCCCACGCCCGTGACAGGTAAAGGCCGCTGCATGATGGATGGGTTGTGAGATAACGGGAGGATGGTGCGGATTCGCTGGGGAACCCGCACCGAAACAAAAGGTAACCAGCCTGAAGCCGGGGATCAGGGAGCCTTGACGGGCTCAGCCGGAGCCGCAGATTCAGCCGCCGGAGCAGCGGGAGCCGGAGCCGCTGCCGCGCCGTCCATCTTCATGCCGGCACATTTGCCTTCCATTGCCTTACCCGACGCAGTTTCACCTCCCTGGGCTTTCTGCATCATGGCTCCGCAATTCATGTCGGGCGATTTCATCATCTGACCGCCACACTTGCCTTCCCCGCACTTCATTTCACCAGCCATCTTGCCAGCCTCGGCAACCTGCAGGTAGCCTTGGTTCAGTTCCTTGACGGCGAAGGGATTTTCACCGGCACTGAGCAGACCGGCAAACGAGGTGGCCAGTGCGGCAGTCATTACGGTGGACAGGGTTTTTTTGCTCATTAGGGTTAGCCTCTATTCTTGATGTGGAGTTGATCCGGAATACCGTTTATCGCCTTCAGGCGACACGGGCCATGGGACAGGCCATTCGGCCTAAAGTTACACGCTGCAACCCGCTCTCATGCCCCGGTACGGCCAGGAGCGGTGAAAATTACTCGTTTATCAGGCCACTGTCCAGTGATGAGCCGGGGGTTTACTTCGTAATCATGCGACTTCCACACCATAAAAATGCACCCGGGTGGTTGAGCCTGTCACAGAGGATGACTAGAATGTCCGCTTTGCGCCGAAATCAGAAGGGTGATGTTACGGTGACGGATGATTTTAAGCAGAAAGCCCGCGAATTGATTGAGGCCGGGCGATTCATTCACGCCCGTGGCTGGGTACCGGCAACCAGTGGCAATTTTTCGGCACGGCTCACGGACGGCTCCATCGCCATCACGGTGTCAGGTCGTCACAAGGGTCTGCTCAACGAAACTGACATCATGCAGGTGGACAGTGCGGGGGCTTCGCTGGACGGGCGCAAGCCGTCCGCCGAAACCGGCCTGCACACCGTCCTGTACCGTCGTTATCCTCAGGTGGGGGCAGTACTGCATCCGCATTCGCCCGGTTCCATCCTGCTGTCGCGGCTGCATCGGGATCGGGTCGTGCTGGAAAATTACGAACTGCTCAAGGCTCTGCCTGGCATTACCACCCACGCAACCCGTATCATCATACCGGTGTTTGCCAACGATCAGGACATCGTCCGACTGGCTGGCAGGATAGACGATTACCTTGACCAACATGGCACCATCCATGCCTACATCATTGCCGGACACGGCTTTTATACCTGGGGAGCGACAGTGAACGATGCCCTGCGGCATCTTGAGGCACTGGAGTTCCTGTTTGATCTGGAAACTCGTCTGGGAGGTCTGATAAAAC
>CAIVXW010000025.1 GCA_903910005.1 uncultured Methylococcaceae bacterium | reverse complement strand
CGGGAACCAGTCGAATCATCTCGGCAATACGGCTGTGGTAAGCGGTCGCCTGTATATCCAGTGAGGGGGTCAGACGCGCCATCAACCCGGCCTCAAAAGTCTCCGCCTGTTCCGGAGACAAATTCGGGTTACCAGCCATCAAGGGATTGTTGACAATGTACAATTCACCAAACACGGGTGCCCTGAAGGCCGTACCATAGCTGAATCGAGCCGTATAGCCAGGCCTGAATTCCCAGTTGACACCCAGCCTCGGATTGAAGCTGCTACCAAAATCACTGTAATCATCCAGTCGGCCCCCGGTCGCTAGACGCACCGTGCGACTGATATCCCAAACATCCTGCAGATAAACGCCATAACGGTGCCGGTTCATCGTCAAGGTAGACGGGGTAATGGGCAAAAGCCGCTCCGGATCCGTGCCGACCCGCCGATCCAGGGCGTACTGAGATTCAGTGACAACCGACAACCCTGCCATCAGGGTATGAGTGGGCCGCCAATGCCAGGTTGCCTGAATTTCTCCCCCCAACCGTGCGTTCTTCAAAGAGGATTGTTCCCGGAGCTGGGGGCCAATCTGGAAGGAATAGACCGGGCTGAAGAAATCCCGGTACGCCTGGGTCTTGATTTCAAGGTCGTTAGTCGCCTGCCAGCGATGACTCAAACGGATAAAATAATCATCGTAATCCTGAAAACTGCTGTCACTCAGGGTTAAATTGGCTCCGGTGAACGTGCCCATTCGCTTGTGAATGAAACGACCGTCAAGATCGAAGCCACCGTAGCCCAATTTCCATTCCATGTCCGTGCGCTGTTCATCCAGGTCGGTACGACCGGGAGCCAGCGAAGGCAGACCCTGCTGACTCAAACTGTCAGCCGGGATGTGTGCGGCAATACCGTCTGTGTCGGCCCGATTGAAATGCAGGGCGACCCGGGAACCGTTAGCGTAACGTCGCCCGAACGAAACCCGCTGTTGCCGTGTGTTGAAGCTACCCCAGCCGGTCGAAAGCTCAAAACCATCCAGTTCCGTCTCACTGCGGGTGATGATATTCACCACAGCGGTAAAGGCATTGGCACCGTACAAAGCCGATTCAGCCCCCCGAACCACCTCGACGCGCTGAATGCTACCGACGGGAATATCCCCGTAAACCGCAGTGTTACCTGCCAGTAACAGGTTATGATCCAGCGGATGTCCATTCAGAAGCATCAACAGCTTGCCGGAAAAGAAGTTGGTGATGCCACGCACCTCGATCTGGCGTATACCCAGCGTATTCTGGGTCACCCCCAGACCTGGCACCCAGGCCAGCACATCCAGCAGGGTACGTGCTCCCATCTGCCGTATCTGGTTACGGGTGATGACGGTTGTCGTCGCGATACTGCGATCCAGCGGTTCAGGAATTCTGGATGGGGTTACAACCGTATCCCGTTCGGCAGCAAGAAAGCGCAGTTCCTGAGTCAGTTCATCCATATCCGTTCCAGGCAGGGCTGTCGAAACCGATGAGTACAACAGGGCTGACAGGCAGAACAGGTGTCGAAGCGGAAACAATGCGCGTATGAAAGACATTCGGGGCAATTCCGGTGCTGGCGAATCATACGGCTATTAGACCTGATTCCCTGCGGCTTGCCTATACCCACGAAAGGTGATGTTCCGGAAAATTCCCGAATTTTCTGTCCAAACTAGCTATCACCCCCGATCATCTGCCACAATCCTCTGGAATCCCGCCCGAACCGTTTTGCGGGTTCATTTTCCTGAACTATGGTATAGTCTGCCCTCGCGCAGAGGGCAACTGCCATCTCATCTGACCCGGGACGGTCGTCCTGACTCGACGGTAGGGAAATTCCTATCAACACATAATAATTACGACTTACGATCCATCGTTATCCCCATGGAAATCAAAGAGTGGTTACAAGTTTGGCAATTTGATCACAATCCGTTTGTGATTTTCGACGCGGACCGCGATCCTTATCTTCAGGCGGCCATGGTCGAGAACACATCCCTTCGCTCCTTGCTGCTGCATCTGGAAAAACCGAGTCCCTATGTCATATTTGCCATACGGGGTGCGGGTAAATCGTCCATGCGAATTGACACTGAGCGTCATCTGGGACAATTTCGCGACAAGGTGCTGGTACTCAAATACGTCGAGTTCAATGAACTCCTGAGCGAGGTATCCAAAAACCGGCGTTTACCGATGGAGTACTCCTCTCAAAAATCAGCCCTGGGGCGGATGTTCTCGCGCAGAAAATATGAGGCTCTTAATAGGGAGCCACGGATGACCCTGGACGACCATCTGGATTACATCCTCAAATTGGGAATTGAAGAACTGTATAAGTTTGTGACCGAGAACGTAAAAGAAGACCTTCTCAAGAACAATCGTGAGCTGGCAGAAAAATTTATCCTGCTGCTGGCCTTGTACTATGCACCCAATGATCTCTCCAGCAAGGTAGCCGTGCTGCGACGGGTTCTGGATACCACCGGAAACAGGAAAGTCAGCAGCTTTTTCGCGCCAAATCCATCCAAATTTCTTGCCGGTGAAATCTACCGCAACATTAAAGGGGTTCCGGTTTCAGTCGAAGGCATGGCCAAGATCATCAAT
>CAIVXW010000024.1 GCA_903910005.1 uncultured Methylococcaceae bacterium | reverse complement strand
TGTTGTCGCGGACGCAGGCCCACTCGGTGGCGTAGCCGGGCAGGGTTTGGCCGCTGCTGTCGATTTTGGTGTAGCTGAAGCCTTTGGCGCCGTCGTCATCGCCGTTGCTGGCCGGGTTGGCATCGCGGCCCCGCATGCCGTCCTGGTTGCGGTTGAGGGCTTTGGCTTGGGTGCTGCTGCAACTGACCAGCGTGTTGCTGCCGGCCTGATAGCACTGGGCAGCGGTGACGCCGGTGTCGTTGAGGGCACCGCTTGCAGGCGGCGGTGCGGCGGGTGTGCCGGGCTGGACGGTGACGGCGTTGCTGACGGCCAGGATGTCACGGGTGTTGAAGGCGACCAGCCGGTAAGAGTAATCGGTGCCGTTGCTCAGCCCGGTGGCCTGATAACTGCGCCCGGTCAGATCGAGCCAAAACCCCGCCGGGTAGGCGGTACACTGATTGATGTCGACGATGGGTTGACTGGCCTGGCACAGGCTGTAGGCCTTGGCCCCGGCGACGGCATTCCAGGTGAGGCTGACCTGGCCATCGGCCGGGGTGGCGGTGAGGGTAAACTCGGCGGCCTGGGCACTCAAGGCCAGACCGGCGGCCAGGCCTGCCAGCAGGCGGGATGATGTCTGCATGATGGGGTCTCCAGTGGGGCGGTGGATGGAGTGCATATTTTAACCGAAAACCTGAACCAGGCGGTGCGGTCAACAACGTGGATCTGCTGCGTGTTTCGCTGTTGCCCCGGATTGAGGCTGGGCTTGCCCAGGCAACGGCTTTACCCGTGGCATCCACCGTGAACGTGAGTTATAAGGCCGCGGTGAATACGATAGAATGCGAAGCCATCACTCGTTTTCATTTTCTCCGGTGCATTGTCTGATGAAAAAACTGCTGTTCCAATTCGATACGGATCCACATCCGTCCAGTTTCGACACCGTGGTGGCCTACGATGGCGGGGCCGATCAGGTCGTGCCACACGGCAGCGTAACACCCGATTCGGTAAGGGCTCTGGTGGAGGGTACCATTTTCACCCGCGCTCCCAGGGACAAGAAAAATACGGCCATCTTTATCGGGGGGAGTCAACTGGCGGCGGGTCAGCAGCTCCTGGCGGCTGTCCAGTCCTGTTTTTTTGCCGATTTTCGCGTGTCGGTCATGCTCGACAGCAATGGTGCCAATACCACTGCCGCCGCCGCCGTTGCCCGGTTGGGCCAAAGCGGTACCCTGCAAGGCCGCAAGGCGGTGATTCTGGCCGGTACGGGACCGGTCGGTCAGCGGGCAGCGGTGATGCTGGCCCGTGCCGGTGCCGAGGTGAGTCTTACGTCGCGGCGACTGGATCAGGCCCGGGCCGCCTGCCAGGCCGTGCAAACCCGGTTTGGTGTCAGCGTGACGCCGGTGGAAGCCGCCGATCATCAGGCCAGGGCGGCGGCCATTGCCCAGGCCCATGTCGTGTTTTCGACCGGTGCGGCCGGGGTTCCCCTGCTGGAACCTCAGCACTGGATGGATCATCCCTGCCTGGAACTGATGGCCGATGCCAATGCCACCCCGCCACTGGGTATCGGCGGGATTGATGTCATGGATCGTGGAACCGAACGTCATGGCCGCATTGTCTGGGGAGCCATCGGTTTTGGCACCCTCAAGCTGGCCCTGCACCGTGCCTGTATTGCCCGTTTGTTCGAGAGTAACCGGCAGGTGCTGGATGCGGCAGAAATTTACGAACTGGCCAAAACCCTGGCCTGAATCCATTGCCTGTTGCGGAGGTTCGCCGTGGAAAGCGTTGAAGAAAAAATCAGCCGCTTCAAGCTGATTCTGGCCAAAACGACAGATGTTGAAGAAGCCTGGAACTATTTTTTCAATTGTCTGATGCCGGATGACCGGTTCCGCGCCCTGGGGAACACGGTGGAGACCGACGAGGTGACCCCGATTCTCCGGGTTGTAGCCACCCAGACATTGCACGAGGCCGGGCATTTTACCCATTACACCGCGATCGACATCCCCGAATACGGGTTGCAGCACGGTGCCTGTTTCATTGACGGCTATATGGTCGGCTACTGTCTGGCCAAGGAAATGCGGATAGCCACTGCCTGTTTTGTCGGTTCGCCCGATCAGAAAATTCACATCATCCGTTTTACCGTGATCCGTGAGTCCGACCTGAGCGACGACGGTTTGAGCAGACCTTTCATGCATTATCCCCACAGCCACCGGTTGCACTGATTGACGTGGATTCGGGATGGGGGTGGGGGGGGGGGTAGGTGTGAATGGCGAATGGCGAATGGCGAATGGCGAATGGGGGCTTGGGTTGACCGGGCCGCCAGGATGGCGGCACTCCCGGGGTACCACTCGCCATTGACCATTCGCCCCATCCTTGACCCGAACTGACGTTAATCACGGTTATTGACTTGCCACTCACCCCTGACCCTTTTCCGAATGACGTTATCCATGCAGTTTTTGCTTCACGCTACTGACGGTTCGGCCCGTCAGGGCGAACTTGTCTTTAGCCGGGGGCGGGTGCAAACCCCGGCTTTCATGCCGGTCGGCACCTACGGTACCGTCAAGGCCATGACCCCGGAGGAATTGACCGGACTGGGGGCTGAAATCATTCTGGGCAATACTTTTCACCTCATGCTCAGACCGGGTACTGACATCATACGACAACACGGTGACCTGCACGATTTCATGCACTGGCAGCGACCCATCCTGACGGATTCAGGGGGGTTTCAGGTCTTCAGCCTGGGGGCTATGCGCAAGATCAGCGAAGCGGGCGTTCAGTTTCGTTCGCCGGTCGATGGCAGTCCGGTCTTCATGGGCCCGGAGGAGTCCATGGCCGTACAGCGGATTCTGGGGTCGGATATCGTCATGATTTTCGATGAATGCACCCCGTATCCGGCCGATTTTGCCCAGGCCGCCCAGTCAATGCGTCTGTCGCTGCGCTGGGCCGAACGCAGTAAACAGGCACACGGAGACAATCCGGCCGCCCTGTTTGGCATTGTGCAGGGCGGGGTTCATGCAAGCCTGCGGCAGGAATCGGCAGCCGGTTTGCGGGCACTGGGTTTCGACGGTTATGCCATCGGCGGCCTGTCAGTGGGAGAACCCAAGGAAGACCGGGCCCGTATTCTTGAGGCACTCACGCCGCACCTGCCGGGCGACCGGCCCCGTTACCTGATGGGGGTGGGTACGCCGGAAGACATCCTGGATGCCGTGCTGACTGGCGTCGACCTGTTTGATTGCGTGATGCCCACCCGCAATGCCCGCAACGGTCATTTGTTCACCCGGAGCGGCGACATCCGCATCCGCAACAGCCAATACCAGCACGACACCCGGCCGCTGGACGAATCCTGCGGCTGTTACACCTGTCGTCACTACAGTCGTTCCTACCTGCGGCATCTGGACAAGTGCGGGGAAATTCTGGGGGCACGGCTCAATACCATCCACAACCTGTATTTTTACCAGTCGCTCATGGCGGACATCCGGGCTGCCATCGCCACCGGGATCCTGGGCCCGTTTGCGGCAAAGTTCAGGATGGAGCGGGGCAAAAAAACCGGTTTTGTGCAATAATGCCCGCCTTTTTTATCCATCCACCACAACCAGAACTACAGGATTACCCCATGGATTTTCTTATTTCCAATGCCTACGCCGAAGCCGGGGCTGCTGCCCAGGATCCCGGTATTGCCGGATTGGTGATGCCGGTCGCCATTTTGCTGATGTTTTTCTTCCTGTTCGTACTGCCACAACAGCGGCGGGCCAAAGAGCAGAAAAAGATGATTCAGTCCCTCGCCCGTGGCAGCGAGATTGTCACCAACGGCGGATTGCTGGGCCGCGTCGTTGATCTGGACGACAATTTTGTCCAGATCGAGATTGCCGAAAACATTCAGGTACACGTGCAGCGGCATTCAATTGCCTCGCTGATGCCCAAGGGCACCTACAAGGCCAGGAAACGGGCAGAAAAATCTGAAAAAAACTGAGACTGCCCTGCCGGTTCCGCACCCGGCACGATGATGAGCCTGCGTTCGTTCCCTGCCAGCCAGGGTGAGGGCGAACGCCGGAACCGTCATCCGTTTCATCCCCTCAACGTTCCCCCATTCCCGTCCTTCCTTCAATAAGGCAGTTGTCATGCGTAATACCTTTCCGTTATGGAAAAACCTGTTGATCCTGTCAGTGTTCGTGCTGGCCGTGATCTACGCACTACCCAATGTATTCGGTGAGGATCCGTCCGTACAACTTTCCCCGCTGCGGGCCACCAAACTGGATCAAGCAACCCTGACCCAGGTGGACAAGTTGCTGACTGACGCCGGTCTCAAGCCACGCGCCCTCGAACTCACCGAGAAGCGGCTTTTGATCCGTTTCGCTGATACCGACGCCCAGCTTCGGGCCTCTGATCTTTTGCAAACCCGACTGGGTAACAACCATACCGTGGCCCTCAATCTGGCACCGGCCACGCCCGCCTGGCTGAGAGGTCTGGGGGCACAGCCCATGTATCTGGGGCTGGACTTGCGCGGGGGTGTCCATTTCCTGATGCAGGTCGACATGACTGCGGCGGTGCGTCAGGCCGAAGAACGCTACGTCGAGGACCTTCGCACCCTGTTGCGTGAGAGCAAGATCCGTTACGTTTCGGTCGAGCGGGAAAATCAGGCCATTGCCGTCAAATTCCAGGACAACGATGCCATGAAGCAGGCACGTGATGTCATCAATCGGGAAGTCCGGGGGCTGGAATGGGATGAAACCGATACCGCCCTGTCAGGCCGGATCAGTGAGGTCGAGCGGCGTTCGATTCGCAAACAGGCGGTGGAGCAGAATACCATCACGCTGCGTAACCGGGTCAATGAACTGGGGGTGGCCGAACCCGTCATCCAGCAACAGGGTGAAGACCGCATCGTGGTTCAGTTGCCGGGCGTGCAGGATACGGCCCGGGCCAAGGAAATTCTCGGTGCCACTGCCACACTGGAGTTTCGTCTGGTCGACAGCGAACACAGTGCCCAGGCCGCCAGCGAGGGTAAAACCCCGCTGGGTTCCCGCCTCTACAACGACCGCACGGGGCGTCCCCTCCTGCTGCAGCGCAAGATCATCGTAACCGGTGACCAGATCGTCAACGCCTCGTCCGGGCTTGAGCAGCAATCGGGTTCCGCCGCCGTATTCATTACCCTGAATGGAGTGGGTGCCCGCAAAATGGCCGACACCACCAAGGAAAACATCGGCAAGGCCATGGCGGTGGTCTACATTGAAAACAAGCCGGAAACCCGCGAGGTCAACGGCCAGAAGGTTGTTACCAGTAAAAAGGTCGAGGAAGTCATCAACGTGGCGACCATCCGCGACCGTTTCAGCAAGCGATTCCAGATCACCGGACTCGACAGCACCGAAGAAGCCCGCAACCTGGCCCTGTTGCTGCGGGCCGGTGCCCTGGCCGCACCGGTTGAAATCGTCGAGGAACGAACCGTAGGTCCCAGCCTGGGCAAGGAGAACATCGACAGCGGGGTTAAATCCAACGAATACGGCTTCCTCATTATTGCCGTCTTCATGGTGATCTATTACCGGGTATTCGGTTTCTTCTCCATTGTGGCACTGGGCGTCAACGTGCTGTTGCTGGTAGCCATCCTGTCACTGATGCAGGCCACCCTCACCCTGCCGGGTCTGGCCGGTATCGCCCTGACCGTGGGTATGGCGATTGATGCCAACGTCCTCATCAACGAGCGCATCCGTGAGGAACTCCGCCTTGGCCTGCCGCCGCAATCGGCCATCCATGCCGGTTATGACCGGGCGTTTGCCACCATTCTCGATTCCAACGTCACCAACCTGGTTGCCGGTATTGCCCTGTTCCTGCTGGGATCGGGACCAATACGCGGCTTTGCCCTGGTGCTTTGCATCGGCATCCTGACCTCCATGTTCAGTGCCGTACTGGTTTCGAGGGCACTGGTCAATCTCACTTATGGCCGTCAGCGCAAGCTGGCCAGAATCGCTGTGTAAGAGTAAATACCCGATGGAACTTTTCAAAATCAAGAACGACATCCCGTTCATGCGCTACGGGCGGCTCACCACCGCCATTTCGCTGGTTACCTTCATTCTGGCCATACTGGCCCTGACCTTCCGGGGACTCAACCTGGGCATCGATTTTACCGGTGGCATGTTGATGGAAGTCAGCTACAGCCAGCCGGCCAACCTGGAGGCGGTCAGAACCACCCTGGACAGCCAGAACATTCCCGAAATTGCGGTACAGAGTTTTGGCACGTCCCGCGATGTGCTGATCCGTATTCCCCTCAAGGGAGAAAGCGTTAACGGTGCCCGCCTGAGCGAGCAGGTTTTTACCGGCCTGAAGACGCAGGATGCCACTGCCGAACTGCGCCGGGTCGAGTTTGTGGGACCGCAGGTGGGACGGGAACTGTATGAAAGCGGCGGCCTGGCCTTGTTGCTGGTGATCGGCGGCATCATGGTGTATCTGGCCTTGCGGTTTGCCTGGCGGTTTGCCGTGGCAGCGATCATCGCCAACATGCACGATATCGTCATCATTCTGGGGGTATTCGCTTTCTTTCAGTGGGAATTTACCCTGAGTGTCCTGGCGGGGGTGCTGGCCATTCTGGGGTATTCGGTTAATGAATCGGTGGTGGTGTTTGACCGGGTGCGGGAAAACTTCCGCAAAATGCGTCGGGCCAGCGTGACGGATGTCATCGACAACGCCATCACCGCAACCATGTCGCGTACCATCATCACCCACTCCATGACCCAGTTGATGGTACTGGCCATGTTTTTCTTTGGCGGTGAAGCCTTGCACAATTTTGCCCTGGCCCTCACCATCGGTATCATCTTCGGAATTTACTCCTCGGTTCTGGTTGCCTGCCCGGTAGCCATGCAACTGGGCGTCAGCCGGGCCGATCTGCTGATGCCGGAGCGGGACGCATCACTGGACGACCGCCCCTGAGAGAGGTGTGTGAGTGGTGAGTGGTGAGTGGTGAGTGGTGAGTGGTGAGTGGTGAGTGGTGAGTGGTGAGTGGTGAGTGGTGAGTGGCGAACTGC
>CAIVXW010000023.1 GCA_903910005.1 uncultured Methylococcaceae bacterium | reverse complement strand
CTCACCGTGCCGCTCGTCGGGGCAGGTGATACGATCAGATTGGCTCCACCGGCCACCGTGGCAGTGGTGCTGTGACTGACATCGGCCGTCAGCATGCCCAGCCCGCCACTGCTTCGCAGCCCCAGGCTGTTTTCGGTATAGGCGGTGACACTCAGGCTACCGGCCGTGATGGCGGCACTGCCCGCTACATGGGTTGCGGCCACACTGGCCAGATCAAGACTCTGGGTGGCCAGGGGGCCGGAACCGGCGATGTCGGTCTGAACCTTGACCCGGGATTCCAGCACCACATCACCGGATGCGACGATGCTGCCGGCCACATCGACTGACGCCGTCACCTCCAGATCAACACTGCTGCTACCGGCCTGGCTCAACTCGGCCCATCCCTTGAGAATGACATCGCCCGCCGACTGCACGCTGGAACCTGCCCCCAGGTTGATGCGTTCTGCCTCGATGTGAAGCGAGGCGGTACCCAGATCCGCCTGCTCCACCTGAATGCTGTCCAGCCCCTTGCCCCCGATCAACCCCAGCAGATGGGTGGGTTTGGTAAATACCAGATCATAAATGGAGTCGCCCGACAGTTTCATGCGTCCGTCAGCCTGCTGACTCAGGGTGACCTGGTCGTCACCGGCTCCCAGATCAAGCACCAGATTCAACAGGCTTTGATTCAAATTGAGTAGCGACCCGTCCACCCCCCACGACAGGGCCGGATTCTGACTGACCCCCGCCCCGCCCCTGGCCAGACTCAGCAGGGTTGGCTTCAACTGGAAATCCTGCAGACTGGTTGGAGTACGGGTATCCGGCAATGCCTCAAGCTGAAAATTTTCCGCCAGTCCGGTGTCATCGCTCTCCGGCTTGTTTTGCTGCAACAGCGGTTCTGCCGACAGCAGTATCCGGTCTTCCAGTTTTTCGATCAGGGCACGACTGCGGCGAAAGGCTTTGGCAGTGGTCATCAGGCTATTCTTGTTCATTGTTGTCACCTTGGGGTTGGGTTGGGCAATGTTGTCAGTTGAACTGAGGCAAACGTCGGCGCACGGGGCTTTTCCGATACATTGGCGGATATTGTAAATAAAATCTGTCACAAATGCCTTACATTTTCTGTCATTTTCTTACGTTCGCTGACGTTCGCCGACAGGGGCTTCATCCATGCGGGGCCAGCTATTGAGTATGGCTTTAACCAGGGTGGCCAGCGGAATGGCAAAAAAGACGCCCCAAAATCCCCATAATCCGCCAAAAAACAGGATCGCCACGATGATGGCGACCGGATGCAGGTTCACCACCCCGGAAAACAGCACCGTCACCAGCAGGGCACCGTCCAGAATGTGGATGGCGGCGTAGGTCATCATCAGCGTCCAGAAATCAGGGCTTGCTCCCCACTGAAAATAAGCCACCAGAACCACCGGGATGGTGACCAGCACCGCCCCGATGTAGGGAATGATCACCGACAGGCCGGTCAGCACCGCCAGCAACAACCCGTAGTGCAAATCCATCAGTGAGAAAGCCAGAAAAGTGACCAGAAACAAGGCCAGAACCTCAAACAGCTTGCCCCGGACATAATTGCCGATCTGCATGTCAACCTCGGCCCAGACCCGGTTCAACAGGTGGCGATCCTGCGGCAGAAATTGCCCGAACCATGCCAGCAGGCGGTCACGGTCTTTCAGGAAAAAGAAGATGAGCAGCGGAACCAGCACCACGTAAACGGTCACCGTGATGATGTTGACGATTGAACTGTAGGAGTAACTCAGCAGTGACTGGCCAAATGCCAGCCATTCCTGACCGAGTACGGAGGAAAGCTGATCCAGTTGCTGACGGGTGACGACGTGTGGGTAACGCTGTGGCAGTTGGGTCACCAGAGCCTGTGCACTTTTGACCCAGGCTGGCACCTGTTCGATCAGTGAAGCCGATTGCTGATACAGCACCGGCAAAAGGGCAACCAGCATGAACAGGCCAAAGGCGACGAACAGCAGAAAAACCAGTGCCACCGCCGCCATGCGCGGCAGGCGATGGCGTTCACACAGGGAAACCAGGCCTTCAAGCAGGTAGGCTATCACGGCGGCAGCATAGACCGGCATGAGCATCCCGCTGAGTGTGATGACAGTCATGAAGCCTGCCGTCAGGATGATGATGAAGGATACCGCCTGTCGGTTGGGTATCACCCGTTTGAGCCAGTGGCTGATCCAGTCCAGTACGCTATACATTGAGTCTTGGTTTTATTGTTATTGGGTTCATACACATCCCGCCCGGAAAAAGTCCTGCGTAATTTTTCAGGTAGACAATCCGGTCGTTTTCCTGCGATTATCCCGGTTCAATCCTTTCGCATCCTTCACGATGGTTGCCGCTATGCTACCCTTTTTCGTGGTCGGTGTGGGAGCCTCGGCGGGTGGCCTTGAAGCCTTCTCCGAGTTCCTGACCGAACTCCCCCTGACCAGTGGTCTGGCCGTCGTACTGATTCAGCATCTCGATCCCCATCAAAAAAGCTCGCTGGTTCAGTTGCTGGCCAGCAAGACCATCATCCCGGTCGTCGAGGCCACCCACGGTCAGCAACTGGAACCCAACTGTGTCTACGTCATTCCGCCCAACACGGTCATGACCCTGAACAACGGTCAGTTGCTGTTGACCGCCCGGCGGGATTTTCCCGCCCCGGCCATGCCCATTGACCGTTTGTTTCAGTCGCTGGCCGAGGAACAGGGTAACCTGGCCATCGGTGTGATTCTGTCGGGCAGCGGGATTGACGGCGTGCAGGGCTTGCGGGCCATCCGGCAGGCGGGCGGAACCACCTACGCCCAGAACGAGGATACGGCCCAGTTCAATGGCATGCCAGGCACGGCCATACAACAAGGAGTGGTTGACCGGGTCTTGTCACCCATTGCCATTGCCCAGGCCCTGATTCAAACCACCCGCCGCCCGCAGTACCGCAACGAACGCAATCTGCCGGATGACGGCATCCAGAATGTCGATGACGAAAATTTCCGCCATCTGTTTCAGCACCTGAAGAAGGCAACCGGGGTTGATTTTACCCATTACAAGCGGGGTACCGTGCGGCGACGCCTGGGGCGGCGCATGAGTCTGTGCGGAATCAGCGATGTAAGGGACTATCTGGAACTGCTGACTGACAATCCGGAGGAAGTTCAGACCCTGTTTGATGACCTGCTGATACAGGTGACCTATTTTTTCCGCGATCCGGAGATGTTTGAAGGGTTGAACAGCCTGGTTTTTCCGCGCCTGCTGGAAAACCGCCCTGATGATACCCCGCTCCGGTTCTGGATACCCGGCTGTGCCAGTGGCGAGGAAGTGTATTCCATTGCCATCTGTCTGATGGAATATCTGGGAGAAGAAGCGGCCCATCACCGTATCCAGTTGTTTGGTACTGATATCAGTGACTCAGCCATTGAAAAGGCCAGGGCGGGCCTGTTCCCCGCCAAAATTGCCCGGCAGATTCCACCTGACCGGCTGGAACGCCATTTCAATCTGGTTGATGGCCATTATCAGATTAATCGCAGAATTCGTGACCTGTGCATTTTTTCCCGGCACAACCTGGTTCGGGATCCGCCCTTCTCGCGCCTTGACATGGTCAGTTGCCGTAATCTGCTGATTTACCTGGATACTACCCTGCAGAAACGGGTAATTCCCCGCTTTCATTACGCACTGCGGCCCACCGGTTTTCTGATATTGGGCGAATCCGAAAGCATCAGCACCTATTCTGAATTGTTTAGTGCGGTGGATGGCCGCTTCGGCATATTTTGTAAAACCCCGCTGGTAGAACGTAACCGACTGGCACTCATGGAGGAATACCCCGTGCAGGCAGAACGCACCCCCCCCAAAAAAAACGTGGTTGCGGATGATGTTTCCGAACCGGAACGTCTGCAGCAGGAGGCTGATCGCCTGGCCATGGATCGCTATGTGCCCCCTGGCGTGCTGTGTGACAGCGAAATGAACATCCTCCGCTTCAGGGGGGAAACCGCCCCCTATCTGGCCAATCCGGCCGGTCGCCCCAGTCTCAAACTGCAGAAACTGGCCCGCCCCGGTATTCTGGTCGAGTTGGGCAATGCGTTTGACCAGGCACGCCGGGAAGGGCGCGGTACTCGCCGCGAAAGCCTGCATATCCAGGAAAATGGCGGCATACGGGTCATCAACCTGCAAATCATTCCATTGTTTTTGCCACCGGCACAAAACCCCTGGTTTCTGGTTTTTTTTGAAGACCAAGGCCTGGTCAGTTCAAACCAAACCCCGACCATGATGGATCGGGTTCTAAACGGCTGGTGGCAAAAAATCAACGGCAAAGCGACAGCTCAAGCCGGTTCAGACATCGAACAGAGTGCCCGGCTGACGCATGAAATCGAGGCGGCCCGCGAGTATATCCGGGCCATGCAGATTGAACATGAGCGTATTCAGGAAGACCTCAAGGCAACTGAACAGGAATTACTGTCCAGTAATGAGGAGTTTCAGAGTGCCAATGAAGAACTGGAAACGGCACAGGAGGAATTACAGGCCAGTAATGACGAACTCAGGGCCAGAAACCGGCGACTCAAGGAACTCAACGAGGAATTGCAACGGGCCTGCGGTTTTGCCGAAGCCATTGTCGAAACCATTCATCACCCCCTGCTGGTATTGAATGGCAATCTGGAAATAATCCGGGCCAATCAGTCATACTATAGCCAGTTCAAGACCGATAGCGAATCCACCGAGCGGCGTGGCCTGTATGAACTCAACCAGTGCAGCTGGGATTTACCACTGCTGCGGGCGATGCTGGGCGACATTCTGCTCGCCAACGGTGCCTTGCGGAAACTGGAACTCACCCAGACATTCCCCGGCATCGGCCTGCGTACCCTGAGCCTTAATGCCCAGATTTTGCGCGGTAACGATCATCAGTCGCTGATACTGCTGGCCATTGAGGACATTACCGAATACCAGAGTGCCCTGCAGGCATTGCAATCGGTCAATCAGCGCAAGGATGAATTTCTGGCCATGCTGGCCCATGAGTTACGCAACCCGCTGGCCCCCATCCGCAACGCCCTGGAAATCTGGCGACGCAATACCGGCGACCCGACCCTGATTGGCGAGGCCCAGGCCATGCTGGACAGACAACTGCGTCAGGAGACTCGCCTGCTGGATGATTTGCTCGATATGTCACGGGTTTCGCGGGGTACGATTACCCTGAAGCGGGAACCGATTGAACTGAAAACCTGGCTTACGGGCATCATCGGCGATATTTCGCCGGAGTTTGAAGCACGCAAACTGGAATTCAACCTGACACTCCCTCCCTCGCCGCTTACCATTGAAGCCGATCCGACCCGTCTCCAGCAGATCATCCTTAATCTTCTGAACAACGCCATCAAGTTTACGCCCAACGGTGGACGCATCAGCCTGAGCGTGTCTGAAGATCACCAGAATGTACGCATCAAGGTCAGGGATAGTGGAATCGGCATCAACCCTGCCCTGCTGCCGTCCATTTTTGACATGTTTGTACAGGCCGAAAAATCCCTGGCCCGAACCCAGGGAGGACTGGGCCTGGGTCTGACCCTGGCCCGTCGCCTGGTTGAACTGCATGGCGGCACCCTCACGGCCCAGAGCGAAGGACTGGGACTGGGCAGCGAATTTACCGTGTGCTTGCCTGCTACCCTGAAACTGCCCACACCGGTGTCGGTCAGCACCATCCCGGCACCTGCTGAAACGGCCGGGACAGCATCCCGCCGGGTTCTGGTGGTGGATGACAACCAGGACGCCGCCGAAGGCACGGCCATCCTGCTGCAACTGGAGGGTCACACGGTCAAAACTGCCTTTGACGGATTCAGGGCACTGGAACTGGTCGCCGAATTTGACCCGGACGTGATTCTGCTGGACATCGGCCTGGCCGGACTGGACGGCTATGAAGTGGCCAGCCGTATTCGCAGCCTGCCACTAAGCCGCCAACCCGGCCTGATCGCCATGACCGGCTACGGTCAGGCCAGCGACCGGACTCGGGCACTGGAACATGGATTTGACGAACATCTGGTCAAACCGGTGGATATTGAACAAATGCTCCGGGTTATCAATACCCTATAGGCCACAGAATGGGAGTATCATGGCGCGCGTCTCGGCGTTGGGATGGAAGTTAGGAGAAATAACCGGTCGCCGCCTCCAACACACATCTGACGCGCG
>CAIVXW010000022.1 GCA_903910005.1 uncultured Methylococcaceae bacterium | reverse complement strand
CCGCCAGTATGCGATACCCTGAAATCCTCACCACTTTTCTGCAGGCATCTCCATGAGTCTAATAAATACCGCAGTATGGGAGCAACTGGAACAGGTCGATCAACCTGGCCAGTTTTGTGTACACGGTCGCCTCAATGGCACTCCCCCGGCACTATCAGTAGCAAGCGTTGGCCGGATCGCCTTTCCGCTGTTGCCCGTACAAATGGAGCAACTCATACAGGTGGCCGAACAGGCACCCTACGGGCGGGGTGAGGAGACGCTGGTTGATACCGCAGTGCGCCGTACCTGGCAAATTGCCGCCGACCAGATCACTCTGGAAGGAAAATACTGGCAACAAACCCTGAATCAGATTATCCATCAAATTCGGGAAACCCTGGAGATCAGGGCGGCTGTCACAGCCGAATTATACAAACTGCTGGTATACGATACGGGCAGTTTTTTCATCAGTCACCGCGATACCGAAAAAGCCCCCGGCATGTTTGCCACACTGGTGATCGCCCTGCCTTCAAACTATGCAGGGGGTGAGTTATGTGTTCGACACCGGACTGAGGAAGCCAAAATAAACCTGATGGTAGAGGATCCGGGCGAGTTGGCGTATGCGGCTTTTTATGCCGATTGCCTCCACGAGGTTTTGCCGGTGACTACCGGTTGCCGTCTGACCCTGATTTACAACCTCATCCAGAAAGATGCTGCAATACCAGCCAGTCCACCTGATTACCAGACAGTATGCGATCATCTGTCCCGCCTGTTGCAGGCCTGGAATACAGACCTGGCCACGCCGGATAATACCTCCCCTGACAAGCTGATTTACCTGCTTGAACATGCCTACACACCGGCAGGCTCCTCGTTTGCGGGTTTGAAGGGGCATGACCGAACCGTGGCTCAAATACTGAGCGAAGCGACCAAAACCGCAGGCTGCCTGTTACACATGGCACTGGTTAACATTGAGCAAACCTGCGAGGCTGAGTGTGACTTTGATGATTATAACGATGAGGATGACGACATCGCGGAGAGTGACATTGGTGAAATCCTGGAAGAATCCATGTATCTCAGTGACTGGCGCACACCCGATGAATCCCCTGCCGAACTGCCAGGACAACTCCCGTTCAGCGAGGAGGAATTATGTACCCCGCAAGGTATTGAAGCGATTGACCTGGAGAGTTGCAGCTTCAATGAGGCAACCGGTAATGCAGGTGCCACGATTGACCGACTATACTCCAAAGCGGCTCTGGTGATATGGCCAATCTCGCATCAACTGGAAGTCCTGAGTCAGGGAGGGGTCGAAGGGATGCTGCCTTACCTGAACAATCAGTTACAGGCATGGAAAAAGCAGGGTTCGGTGGCAGGTGCGGAACCCTGGCAAAATTGTCACAGGGTGATCCGGTATCTGCTTAAAAACGGCAAGGTGTATGATAGCGGGACTGAACAATTCCGGGCACTGCTGACCGTGGTCGTTGATCTGGGTGATACTGAACATTTTCACAGCCTTCTTGAGAAACTTGCCGACGGTAGCCTGGATGAAAAGTGCATCCATGATCTGGTACGCGGTAGCTCGTTACTGTCAGCACAGGAGTGGAGTGGGTACATCAACCGGATAGCGACCCCACAGCCCGGCAAAGCATTCAGGGACTGCGTGGCATTGCTGAGTGCCATGGAAAAGTCCGACTCAATCGGTCGGCCTGAACTGCTGGAAGTACTGCTTGCCAATATGCCCAGCCTTAAAATAAACGGTACAATCGGCGGCACCCGGTATTATTACCCGGTGATCGGCGTACAAACCCTGATTTGGTTTATGACCCTGCTGGTACGGCATCACCCGCAGGGTGCAGACAGACTGGCCCGGCATCTTCTGGAAGAGGTACCCGAACTGTATCCACTGGATCAGTACATCATTCCACTGGTATTGGGATTGAAGGACGTATCTCCCAAACTCGATCACCCGGCCCTGCAAAAACTGCAGCAGGCCTGCCTTGCCCACGTGCAAACCCGTCTGGAAAACCCTTCCGGCTTTGACTGGGCACAAGCCCTCACCTGCAAATGCGAACATTGCCAGTCATTTAATGCTTTTCTGGCTCAAGCCGACCAGAACGTCTGGACGATCAGCTCCAGTCAGCAGGTACGTCAGCATCTCAGAACCGAGATAAAAAACCGTGCAGTGCAGGTTGATGTCGTCGTGCAGGTTCATCCACAGCACAGAGCGCGATATAACCTGATCTGCACCAAAAATGAGGCCTTTTATCAAAGTGCTGCCCGGCAGAAACAGCGGGATACAATCCTGCTGGAGAAACTGCTGCGATAAGCACGGTGAGAGTACCAGCAACGCACCCATTCACCGTCCTGATCTGTACCGTGGGGGGAGTCACCAACCCATCGTAACGGCTATCACGGCCAATAAACCTTATGGGGTATTCCCCTCCGGAGGAGGGGAATTCCTGCACTACGACGTACTCAACCACACCGACCTGTCCCGAGAGGGCGGGCAATCGGGCGACATCGACCTGTCTCATATCAACTGGGGTAACTACGACCTTGTGGTCATCGACGATCGGCTTCATGGCATCGAGCATCACGGGAGCGTTCGCTTTGCCGCAATCGGCAGAGCATACGGGACGCATGCGTGAGAGCATCGCCCACCATACAAAAATCCTGG
Organism: uncultured Methylococcaceae bacterium; assembly: GCA_903910005.1. Classification (GTDB taxonomy): domain Bacteria; phylum Pseudomonadota; class Gammaproteobacteria; order Methylococcales; family Methylococcaceae; genus CAIVXW01. Next base: position 7,304 of record CAIVXW010000022.1, on the reverse strand, counting down.
ACGAGTTGTCCGCGTTGCGTAAAGACGCGGCAAAACAGAAGCAGATGAATCGACTCGTCGATATCAACTTGAAAATCAAACGGCTGGAATCTCAACTGGCTGCAAACCAATCCGCACTCAACGGTAATCCTTTGTGAGAGTTACACCATGCAGAAACTGACCGCCAACGACCCCGAGACTCAATCCGCCAACATCGTCGCTGACAACCTGTCACAACTGCAATCGCTGTTTCCCGAAGCATTTTCCGAGGGGAAGATTCAGTTCGACGTGCTGCGGCAGTTGTTGGGTGATGCCGTCGATGAGGCCGACGAGAAATACGGCCTCAACTGGCATGGCAAGCGGCGGGCGAGGCAAATCGCATTGACCCCGAGTACAGGCACCCTGCGGCCTTGTCCCGATGAAAGCGTTGATTGGGACACGACGCAGAACCTGATGATTGAGGGCGACAACCTCGAAGTGCTGAAACTCTTGCAGAAAAGTTATGCGGGCAAGGTCAAACTGATTTACATCGACCCGCCGTACAACACGGGCAGAGACTTCGTGTACCCAGACAACTTCCAGGACAACATCAAGAACTATCTGGAGCTGACCGGGCAGTTGGAAGGCGGACAGAAGATCAGCAGCAATACTGAAGCCAGCGGGCGGTTTCATACTGACTGGCTGAGCATGATGTATCCGAGGTTGAAGTTGGCAAAGATATTATTGGCAAAAGACGGCGTAATTTTTATTAGCTTGGATGATGGAGAGGCTGCAAATCTTCGTAAGATTTGCGATGAGGTGTTAGGGGAAGAAAGTTTTGTCGCGATTTTCCCTTGGCGTTCCAGAACTGCAAAAGCGGATGTGCCATTTGGCGTGTCTAACGACGTGGAATGGGTGATTACTTATGCACACGCTGATTTCATAGCAGGGCGCTCTGGGGAGCGCAAATATTTCAAAAGCGATGATTTTGAAGATCGTTGGCGACTTTCTGATTTAACGACAAATAAATCAAAAGACGAAAGGCCCAATTCATTCTTTACCATGACAAATCCTAAAAATGGTGAAGAGTATCCAGCTAGTGAAACCAGAACATGGGCTGTTACGACCGACACTTTCGGTGATTATTTTAAAGCGGGAAAAATTGTTTTCCCTGGTGATTATGATTTTCTGGCGATAAAACGCCCTGCGTTCCGAGTATTTGAGCAAGAGGACAAACAAAAAGCGGTGCAGAAATATGGCTCAGACGAGGTAAAGATGTCTATCTCAACTTATCTGTCTGAAAAATCAATCGGCAGAACCGAACATGGATCAAAAGAAATTAGGGAGCTATTTGGTAGTCAAGTATTTTCATACCCGAAACCTACATCACTAATTCAGTTCTTTATTGAAAACTGCTGCAGCAAAGACGATTTGGTTTTGGATTTTTTCTCCGGATCAGGTACAACTGGTCAAGCTGTCATGGCTCAAAATGCCGCAGACAATAGCAACCGACGCTATATTCTTGTCCAGCTTCCAGAACCTCTCGACCCAGAAAACAAAGATCAAAAAACTGCCGCCGATTTTTGTGATCAACTCAGTAAGCCGCGCACTATCGCTGAACTGACCAAAGAACGTCTGCGCCGCGCAGCGAAGAAGATTAAGGAAGATAACCCGATGTTTGCTGGCGATACTGGCTTCCGGGTCTTCAAACTCGATACCTCCAACATTCGCGCCTGGAATCCTGACCGCGAAAATCTGGAAAAAACGCTGCTCGACCACGAAGAGCACATCTTGCCGGGCAGGACGGAAGCGGACATCGTGTACGAACTGCTGCTCAAGCTGGGGCTGGATTTGTGTGTGCCGTTGGAATCGCGATCCATTGCGGGCAAAACGGTGGGTTCGATTGGCGGCGGGGTATTGATGACCTGTCTTGCCGAAAAGATTACCCGCGAGCAGGTGGAACCGCTGGCCCAGGGCATGATCGACTGGCACAAGCAACTGGCGCCCGCCGGTGACACCACCTGCGTGTTCCGCGATAGTGCCTTTAAAAACGATGTCGCCAAGACCAACCTCGCCGCCATTCTGGAGCAGCACGGCATCCAGAATGTGCACAGTCTGTGAGGTTTTGCGATGAGTAAAGATCTCACTACATCCGCCATCGACCGCCAGAACATTCTCAATAACCCTTATGCCCTGGCCGAGATAGAGAAGGCGGCAGGCATTCAGGGCATCCCCTTCGAGGGCAAGACCGTTGTGCTCAAAGAGCAGGTGGCCGGGTTCTTCGAGGTGACGGTTCGAACCATCGAAAACTACTTGGAACAGAACGCCGAGGAACTCGCCAGGAACGGCTATGAGGTGCTGAAGGGTAACCGTCTGAAAACATTGAAAGAAGCGATTCAGGCACTGGATGTTCCCGAAACCGATTTCGGGAACATCGCCAAGACCCCACAACTGGGCATTTTCGACTTCCGGGCCTTCCTGAACCTGGCCATGCTGGTTTCGGAGAGTGAACGAGCCAAGCTGCTTCGCCAAGCCATTCTGGACGTCGTCATTGACACCATCAACCAACGCACGGGAGGTGGTACCAAATACATCAATCAACGGGACGAGGAATTCCTGCAATCCGCATTTATCGAAGACAACTACCGCAAGCAGTTCACCGATGCCCTGCGGGACTGCGTGGCGATGGGCAATTTCAAATACGCCATTTACACCGACAAAATTTACGTCAGCATCTTTCGGGAGAAAGCACAGGAGTACCGCAAAGTGCTTCGGCTGGAGCAAAAAGATTGTGTACGTTCCACCTTCTATTCCGAAGTGCTGGACCTGATTGCCGCCTACGAATGTGGCTTTGGGGATGCCCTGCAACAGGAGGCGGCTGACAAAGGCCGAAAGCTCAACGTCGCGGAGGTTGATGCGCTTTTCAAGCACTTCGAAAGTCAGGCACATTGGCGGCCCTTGATTGAAAAGGCACGTCTAAAAATGGCCGGCCGCGACCTGGCTTTCCGTGATGCCTTGCATTTGCAACTGAAAGAGTATGTCGCGCCAGTGCAAAGGGAAGATTACGAGCGTTTCCTGGGTGAGAAGAGCAAGGAACTCTTCGAGCGTCTGGAAGAAGCCAGGGACGTGATGAAACGCTTGAAGGAGCGTGGCTAGTGGCCTGGACTTATCTCACCCTGGATCAGGCAATTGAGGTCCATAAGAAGACCGTGGAAGTGAGCGGCGGTGGGGCACTGGGGCATCTGGAACTGGGCAAGCTGGACAGCGTACTCCAGAACATCCAGAACGACGACTATTACCCAACCTTCGAGGACAAGTTGGCTCATTTGTTCTTTAGCGCGTGCAAATTTCATTGTTTTCAAGATGGGAATAAGCGCATTGCCATTACGCTCTCGGCCCAGATGCTGTTGCTGAATGGCTACCTTTATTGCACCAGCAGCTTCCTGCGGGAAATGGAAAACATCAGCTACCACGTGGCGGCTGGAAATATCGACAAAGATTTACTGTGCGAAGTCATTGCCGCACACCTGGCGGGAGAGTCCGACGATGAGGTGCTGAAACTCAGAATCTTCCATGCCATATCAAGAGATCAACAGCCATGAAGCTTCACTTTGAATCGAATCTCGATTATCAGCACGCAGCCATCGAAGCCGTGTGCGACCTGTTTCGCGGACAGGAAATCTGTCGAACGGAGTTCACCGTTTCCATTCGGGGAACCAGGACTGTTGTCGGGCAGGGCGAGCTGGATCTGACGGGCGGGAGCTTTTCGCAAGGCGAACTGGGTTTGGTGCAGAACGAGTTGGGTGTCGGCAATCGCTTGACGCTACTCGACGACGAGCTGCTGGAAAACCTCAAAGCCATCCAGCTTCGCAATGGCCTGCGGCCCTCATCGTCACTGGCCTCGGGCGATTTCACCGTTGAAATGGAAACGGGCACGGGCAAGACCTATGTCTATCTCCGCACCGTTTTCGAGCTGAACAAGCGATACGGCTTCACCAAGTTTGTGATTGTCGTTCCCTCGGTCGCTATCAAGGAAGGCGTCTATAAGACGCTGCAAATCACGGCAGACCATTACCGTAGCCTGTATGCGGGCGTGCCGTTTGATTATTTCCTCTATGACTCGGGGAAGCTCGGGCAGGTCAGAAACTTCGCGACCAGCCAGCACATTCAAATCATGGTCATCACGGTCGGGGCCATCAACAAGCAGGACGTGAATAACCTCTACAAGGACAGCGAGAAGACGGGCGGGGAAAAGCCCATTGACCTGATTCGCTCGACGCGGCCCATCCTGATTGTTGATGAGCCGCAGAGTGTGGATGGCGGCTTGGAGGGACGAGGCAAGGAAGCCCTCGACAAGATGAATCCGCTTTGCACCCTGCGATATTCCGCGACCCATGTCGATAAGCATCATCAGGTCTATCGCCTCGATGCCGTCGATGCCTACGAGCAAAAGCTGGTGAAGCAAATCGAAGTGGCTTCGGCGGGTGTCGAGGGCGGTCACAACAAGGCGTATGTGCGGCTGGTGTCCGTCAGCAACAAGGCCAATCGCATTCGTGCCGTCATCGAGCTGGATGTTCAGCGGGGAACGTCAGTGTCCCGTGAGTCGATCACGGTTCAGGCCGATGACGACTTGGAGCAGCTTGCCAATCGTCCACTGTATGCGGGGTATCGGGTCGATGACATCGGCTGCCGCAAAGGTGACGAATACCTGCAACTGTCGAACCAGGAGGAGCCCTTGCGTATCGGCAAAGCGATTGGCGGTGTCGATGAGGATGCCGTCAAGCGGCAGATGATTCGGCGAACCATCGAGGAGCATCTGGACAAGGAGCTTCGCCTTCGCCCGCTCGGCATCAAGGTTCTGTCGCTGTTCTTCATCGACGTGGTCGAGCACTATCGGAAATACGACAGCAATGGCGTTGCCGCCAAAGGTAAGTATGCCGAAATGTTCGAGGCGGAATACAAGGCGGCTGCCGCCAAGCCGAAGTTCCGCAGCCTGTTTCAGGAAATCGACCTCGACCATGAGGCGGCAGAAGTCCATGACGGCTATTTTTCCATCGACAAGAAAGGCAAATGGCTGGATACCGAGGAGGGCAATCAGGCCAACCGCGACAATGCGGAGCGGGCCTATAACCTCATCATGAAGGAAAAGGAAAAGCTGCTGGGCTTCGAGACGAAGTTGAAGTTCATCTTTTCGCATTCGGCCTTGCGGGAAGGTTGGGACAACCCGAATGTGTTCCAGATTTGTGCCCTGCGTGAAATGGGCACCGAACGTGAGCGGCGGCAGACTATTGGTCGCGGCCTGCGACTGTGCGTCAATCAGGGCGGCGAGCGGCAACGCGGCTTCGATCTGAACACGCTCACCGTCGTCGCCACCGAGAGCTATGAGGATTTTGCGTTCAACCTGCAAAAGGAAATCGAGGCTGATACGGGTATTCGTTTCGGCATTGTCGAAAAGCACCAGTTCGCGGCCATCGTGGTCAAGGATGCCAATGGCGACTCGAAGCCGCTGGGCATGGAGAAGTCCGAAGCCCTCTGGACTTACCTCAAAGACGCGGGGATGCTGGATGCCAACGGCAAGGTGCAGGACGCATTACGCACGGCATTAAAGGAAAAGACGCTCACGCTGCCTGAGGAGTTTGCTTCGCAGAAAGGCGATGTCAGCGAGCTGCTGAAAAAGCTGGCAGGCGGACTCACGGTCAAGAACGCCGACGAACGCAAGCAAATCAAGACCCGCCAAGCGGTGCTGCAAAGTGCGGAGTTCAAGGCGTTGTGGGACAGAATCAAGCATAAGACTACCTACCGCGTCATGTTCGACAACGAGGCTTTGATTGTCTCCTGCATTCAGGCCATCAAGGATTTGCCAACCGTCGTCAAAACCCGTCTGCAATGGCGTAAGGCCGATTTGGCGATTGGCAAGGGCGGTGTCGATGCAATGGAAACGGTAACGTCGGCCCCCATCGTCCTCGAAGAGCAGGACATCGAGTTGCCCGACCTGCTGACTGAGTTGCAGGACAGGACGCAGCTCACCCGCAAGAGCCTCGTCCGCATTCTCACCGAAAGCGAACGACTCGACGACTTCAAGAAGAATCCGCAGCAGTTCGTCGATTTGGTCGCCGATGCCGTCAATCGGGCGAAGCGGAGGGCTCTCGTCGATGGCATCAAGTATCAGCGTATCGGCGACGATGCCTATTACGCCCAGGAGCTGTTCAATCAGGAGGAACTGACGGGCTACCTGAAAAACATGCTGCCCGCGACCAAGGCCGTCTATGAGTATGTGGTGTATGACTCGGGCGGCGTGGAGAAGGGGTTTGCCGAGGACTTGGAGAAGAACGAGGCAGTGAAGGTCTATGCCAAGCTGCCCGGTTGGTTCCGTGTCCCGACCCCGCTGGGCACCTACAACCCCGATTGGGCGGTACTGGTGGAAGTGGATGGCAAGGAGCAGCTTTACTTCGTAGTCGAAACCAAGGGCAGTCTTTTTGCCGAGGACTTACGCGACAAGGAGAATGCCAAAATCCTGTGCGGCAAGGCTCACTTCAAGGCGTTGGCGGTCGGCGAGAGTCCAGCGTTGTATCGGGTTGCAAGGAATATCGGTGACCTGATTCGGTGACCTGATTGAGGCAGTACCCCCCATCGTAAAGACCAATAAGGCCAAAAATTAAGATGGGTTTGATAGCCTCAAAGCCCACCCTGGTAACGGCTGTTCAGGTCAGCCTGGTACACCTGAACAGGAGTTGGGTACCCGAATGACTGGTGCAAGCGTCTGTGGTTGTATTGATTAAAAAACTCGCCCCAGTCCAACTCGCAAATCCGACACGGTCGGGATGTCGTGTAAATACACGTACTCGTATTTCACCGTGCCCCAGAGCGGTTCAATGCTGCAGCCCCATCCCGTCCATGTATCCAGTAAAGTTTTCACCATTTTTCTTAAAAATCACCGCATTTGATCGTTGAATGCAACAGAAGGGTCAGCAACTCGACTTCCCGGGATGCGCCTCCTGTGTACAACTCAAAAAAGGTGAACTCAATGGCTTTACTGATAAATCTGGCAGAACAATATCTCTCTGAACAAAACATCGAATTTGAACGCCTTTCTTCCCGTGAGGGGCTGATGGCAGAAATGCGCCGTGGTACCGAGTCGTTCAACGTCTTTGTAGAGTGCGACTCGGATGACAACGTGTTTGGCATTTATATCTATTCCCTGGTCAGGGTATCGGAAGACAAGCGCAATTATACTCCCCCCAACGACCACCCCGCCCTTCGGGCACCCCTCCAGAGGAGGGGAATACCCCTCCCCAAAAGTCCCCTCCGTTGGACGGGTGGCAGGCGTAGCCTGACGGGGTGGTGGT
>CAIVXW010000021.1 GCA_903910005.1 uncultured Methylococcaceae bacterium | reverse complement strand
TGCCTGACGGCAGTCTGTACCGGCTGCTACATCGACACCGGCCCGCGCCAACTGGAACGCCCCTCCGACCATGCCCCGGTCATCCTTGAACTGGCAACGCCCGACGGTGAGTTGCCATGGGCGTGATTGCAGTGACGGCGCACAAATCGCCGCAGGCACATCCCAACCGGCTGGACCTCACCATTCCCCGCTATGACAAGCTGGGTGATGTTGAGAGTGGCTTTACCCTGACCGGGTATTCACTCAACATCAAGGGCAATGTCTACGGAGACATTGTCTCCCATGAGGGAAACGTCGACATCAGCAGCAATGTGATTCAGGGCAGCGTACGCAATCTGGCCGGACGGATTGAGGTAAAAGGCTTCATTTCCGGTGCCTATATCGAATCAATCAACGGAGAGGTCAGCATCAAGCGGGCGGAAAACAGCAAGATCCGGGCTAAAAAGCTCACCCTGCATGAAGCCAGGAACTGCACCCTGCTGGCAGAAGAGGTTGAAATCGGGTTCATGCAAAATACGGTTGTGACCGGCAAAACCATCAAGGTACGCACCGCTGCCAAGGGCTCCGGTTTGTCTGAACGGGAAGAAAACCTGGTGGTGGTTGAAGTCCCCGACCTGGAAAGCCTGCAACGCATGATCGACGCACAGCAGGAGACCATACGGGCGAGCAGCCGGTCGCTCCGGGCCACGTTACAGGGGGTGCGTGAACGAATCGCCCGCAGGAACATACTGAACCAGGATGCGCGAGTGGCCCGCTATTTTGCCGGCTTGCGTCAGATTCGCAGCCTGAGGGAATCCGGCCAGACCATTGATGCGGCAACACTGGCCGTTTTCATGGCGGAGAAACACAAAATCGCGGATGAACTGCTGGAACTGATGCGACTGGATGAGGCCATCCGCCAATTACGCGGCCAGATCGACCGTGACAAAAACAGCCTGGAACAGGCCCGGGCACTCAAATCGCGCCACGAGGAAAAACTCGCAGGCTTATCCTGCCGGATTCAGCTTGATATCCAGAACGTGACCGGAGAGACCGTGGTCAGAAAACGCATCGTCGACGCCGATACGCCCTGCCTGCGGGAAATGGCCGACCCGGTTCGGTTGCGCCGCGAACTGGGTCTGTTCGGCGATACCAACGACCAGTTGTTCCATGCAGCCAAAGGCCATCTGCACTGGGAATTTGCCCCCATGAACCCCGCTTGACCCGCCGGAGAGCCCATGCCCGGAAAAATCCTGATTGTCGATGATGAACCGCATATCAGACGCCTGCTGGAACAGACGCTGGAGGAACTGGAAGACCATGCGGTTGAATTTTATTTTGCCGAACACGGGGAACGTGCCCTGGAACTGATAGGCGCGGAAGAACCCAATCTGGTACTGCTGGATGTGATGATGCCGCGAATGAACGGGTTTGAGGTTTGCCGCACCGTGAAACAGGTCTGGGGCAGAACCGACATCTACATTGTCCTGCTGACGGCCAAGGGTCAGGAACAGGATCGGGAAAAAGGCCTGGAAACGGGGGCCGATCTGTACATCACCAAGCCATTCAACCCCGACCGGATACTGGCGGTGGCAATGACGGTGCTGGGACTGGCACCCTGAGACGGGCAGGCCACCGGCTGCATTGTTACGGTGCCTGCCCGCGTGGCGCGAGGGTCGTTTAGTGGTGTGCGTCCTGACCTTTACCGGAACCGGCAGTGGTATCCGGCCCCTGCTTCTCGATGACGGTACGGCCGTCGATTCGCAACAACACGATGCCCTGATCCATGACGTAACGGCATTCCGCCTCGGTGGCGGTGCCGATGCTGCCTTTCCAGATCAGGTTGACGTAGCTCATGTGATCGCTGGCGGATTCGGTGGGGGTGTAGGGGGATTCACCCACCTGCTCCTTCACCGCGCCCGAACACTTGTTCAAAGCCAGACTGCCCAACACGTTAGCGGTTTGCAGAAAGGCACCCTGTACTTTTTCCTGCTGTGTCTCGCGGGTAGTTCCCACGATAATGAACCCCACGGCCATGATGCCCACGAATGCCACAAACAGTTTGAAGGCTTGAGATTCCATGATTCACTCCGGTTTTGTATGGTTTTGTAAAAGGGCGAACTATAGCAAGACTGTGGACGCTTGCCCACTCACCGGCCTGGTTTGGTTAAATCAGCCGCAAACGCCCCGATTTGAGTAACCCCTCATGTGGAAAACCCTGAAAGACGAATTTGCCTGTGTGTTTGATCGTGATCCGGCGGCACAGTCCTATTTCGAGATACTGACGACCTACCCCGGCGTCCATGCAATTCTGGCCCATCGCCTGGCGCATCAACTATGGCAGCGCGAGTGGCGCAGGCCGGCCCGATTGCTGTCAGCCCTGTTCCGCTGGCTGACCGGCATCGAAATTCATCCGGGAGCCCGGATCGGACGCCGTTTTTTCATCGATCATGGCATGGGCGTGGTGATTGGCGAGACGGCGGTCGTAGGGGATGACTGCACGCTGTATCACGGGGTGACCCTGGGCGGTACCGCCTGGGTCAAGGGTAAACGTCATCCCACCCTGGGCAACGGGGTAGTGGTGGGGGCCGGTGCCAAGATACTGGGCCCCATCAGCGTCGGCGACGGGGCGCGGATCGGTTCCAATTCGGTGGTGCTGAAAAATGTACCGGCAGGAGCCACGGTGGTGGGTATCCCGGGGCATGTGGTCAATCCGGATCGCAGGAACCGCAACTTTGACCCCTACGGCATGACCCCCGACATGCCGGATCCGGTGGCCCGGGCCGTTAATCACATGCTGGATCACATCCAGAGCCTGGATCAGCAAATCGTGGAACTGAAACAGGCCCTGGAACGGCAGGGTATCGAGATCGCCAGTCACCCATTGCCCGAATTACAGCATTGCGAATTAAGCCAGGGCGATGAGCGGGCGGATTGAACTATCCGCCGGTAACGCTCATGTGGCGGAAGATGACCGGAGCCTCCTTGAGATCAAAATGATGCCGCTCCGGTTTGATCTGCATGGCGTCAATCAGCGCGGTTCGCAACACCGTATCATCGCCTGGATAGGCTCGCAGGATGCCTTTCAGATCCACCGAATGCTCATTACCCAGACACAGCAGCAAACGACCCTCCGCCGTGACCCGAACCCGATTGCAGCGACCGCAAAAATTATCGCTGTGGGGTGAGATGAACCCGACCCGGGTTTGGGTGCCTTCCACCTGCCAGTAACGGGACGGCCCCCCGGTCGTATCCGCCACCGGCAGCAACCGGTAATTCTGCGCCAGATCACGCCGGATCGCGTCACTCGAATAGTATTCCTCGGCCCGATCATGTCCCTCCACCTGTCCCAACGGCATCTCCTCAATGAAACTGAGATCAATGCCCCGGGCAATGGCGTAGTCCAGCAAGCGGGGCACCTCCGCCTGATTGCGATTTTTCAGGATCACGGCGTTCAGTTTCAACCGCTCAAACCCGGCCGCCAGAGCAGCCTCGATACCCGCCAGCACCGTTTGCAATTCACCGACCCGGGTCAGTTGCCTGAATTTATCCGCATCCAGTGAATCAAGGCTCACATTGATGCGCCTGACACCGGCGGCCCTGAGCGGTTGGGCCAATGATTCCAGCCGGGAACCGTTGGTGGTCAACACCAGCTCGGCCAGTCCCGGAATCTGCCCCAGTTCCTGCAGCAACTCCACAACCCCCCGGCGAATCAGCGGCTCTCCCCCGGTAACCCGGATTTTGGTCACCCCCAAAGCCACAAAAACCCGACAGACCCGGGCGATTTCCTCCAGGCTGAGGATTTGACTGCGCGGCACGAATACCATGTCCTCGCCCATGCAGTAGACACAGCGAAAATCACAGCGATCGGTTATGGAAATCCTGAGATAAGTAACCTGCCGCCCGAAGCGGTCGATCAGGCGTGACTCAGGTTGGTCAGTTTGGAGCGTGGAACTGGACATGGTATTAGCGTAAATTCGGGATAAAGGTCAGTTTTCAGTGGGCGATGCTGCGTGGGGAGAGTCTTTTCAACCCGTTGGCGGGCGGCGGTCAGGCTGACCAGCAGGCAATCAAAGCCCAGGCTCGGATCCGGGCGTTGCGTACGGCCGCAAGTCCGGGCCAGCCAGTAACAAATCCGGTCAAAACCATGGGCTTATTTTTCCAGTTCGAACAGCAGATCACCACCGCTCTGTTCGCCGGTTTCTGATTGTATTTTCCAGTGTTTGCCCAGTTCGTAACGGATCCTGAACACGTTGGTGCTTTGGGCCAGGCCAACGCCGTATTGCAGGTACAGGCGGGGAGTCAGGTATTTACCCAGAAACAGGGCAGCACCCTGGGTGCCAGGCCGGGTTTGTACTGCCACGTCGTCAAGCAGGCCTTCCAGACCAAACCGACCGGTGACTTCCTGCAACAGGAGATTGCCCAGCGGGCCGCCCAGCGAGGCCGCAGCCTGCTGCATCCGTTGTCCGTCCTGACGGGTGCTGAGGTTAAGCGACTTGCCGCTAATAAGGTAGGCCAGAATATCACTTTCCGGCATCGCCGGATCAGCATGAAGGGTGAAGCCGGGGTTTTGCAGCGGGCCCAGTACCCGTATCCCGGCCCGCACCCCGTTAACCTCGCGCACTACATTAAAATCAAGTTCCGGGTTATCAAGCGGTGTCTGCCGGTAGATCAACCGCCCGCCTTTCAGCGGCAGTCTGACGCCATGAAAACTGTAGTCACCTTCTTCTATCCGTATCTCGCCCTGAGCCAGGCCCGGTTCCAGGGTGGTTTGTTCCAGTTGCAGTTGTCCGCCCAGTCGGGCCTTGACCCCGCTGCCTTCAAAGCGGACATCCTCCCCCAGCTCCAGTTGTATCTTACTCTGGAGCGAAAGGCCGGGACGGGCGGTTTCAGCCGGTTGGTCGACCCGAACCGTATCGTCAGATACCTTGACGACCGGGTGATCCGGCAGGCCGATGCGGGCGTAGGGAATCCGGGCCTGCCCGCTCAGATGCAGCCCGGTCGGGCCGCCTGCCAGTTTCAGCCGGGGCGTCAGGGTGACACGGGCCAGGCGGGTATTGGCGATCTCTGCCTTTTCTCCGCTCAGGTTGATTTCCCAGGGCCAGCCCCGGGCAGGATCAAGCCAGCCATTGCCGGTCAGTGCCAGATGACCTGCACCGGCCTCGGCCCGGGCGGTCAGGGTCATGTGATTGGGTTGATCCAGAACCGGTTGCACTGCCAGTTCCATTCCGGTCAGGCGAATACCCAGGGCGGGCAGGTTGAGTCGGGCCTGGTGAATGCCGCCCTCCACAGCCCAGCGGGGTGCCCGGGCTGTGCCACTGACATCCAGCCGCCACTGACCCTGTCCCTGGATCAGGGGTTCCTGGCTCGCTGGCGGCGGTTCCAGTACCGCCAGATCAGGCAGGTTCAGTCGAAACTGGCCGCTCAGGGGACTACCGGGTACGCGGCGGGCCGACAGGTCACCGTCCAGACTGGCGAACAGCGGATCGTGTAATGCCAGCCTGAGTCGGGCCATGCCCGGGTCAATCGTTCCCGTCAGCAGGGCCTGAGTCGGCCTGAACTGCCAGCGTGCAGGCGGGGATAACGGATAACTCAGGGCCAGGTCTTTGGCCGCCAGGCTGAACTGGCCGGTGTCGATGCGGGAACCGGAACCCGTCAGGCTGGCCTGGCCCGCCAGTATTCCGCCCAGAGCAAGAGGCGGGGCGGTTGTGGTCAGCAACCGGGCCAGTGGCAATCCGTCCAGTCGCCCCTTCGCGCTCCAGTGGGTCAGAGTCTGACCCTGACCCGCCGCGCAGCCGAGTGCCGTACCGCTGCGCCAGCAGGCTTCGTCGAGGTTGAAACCGGTTCTGGCCAGCATCAGGCGGGCCGGTGAGGTGAGATTCCAGCGTCCCCACGGCGAATCAGTCAGATCGAGATGCTGCAACACGCCCCGCCAGGCCTGACCCTGCCAACCGCCCTGGCCGTCCAGTCGCAGCGAATGACGCGGGTGGCTCAGGTGGCCTTCCAGGGTATGGCGGCGGGCAGTTCCCCGGACGCCCAATGCCAGTTCAAACCGTTCGGCTTCCGGGCGTGCCCCGGCCAGATTGAGCCGGAGTTCCAGCGGAGCGTCCGTCTCCAGACCACTGCGGGCCTTGAGTTCCAGCCGGGTGATGGTTTGCTCACCCAGGGCCAGATCGCCCCCACGGGTTTCGAGGTCAATCGCCGGATGTGTCGGCGTGCCGCGAAGCTGACCCCGACCGTCAAGCCAGCCACGGGCACCGTCCAGCAGGGCACCTAGCCGGGCTACCCGCAGTGTCCAGTCCAGGGCCAGGGTGTCGGCGTAGTGTCCGTGCAAGGCCAGCCGGGTGTCGGCAGCGGTCAGCTCAAACTGGTGGATATCCAGGCGTTTGGATGCAACCCCCAGCCGGGCCACGGCCCGAACCGGATGCTGCTGAAGGGTGGCGTGCAGATCGGCCTGAATGTCCATTGGTTGTCCCTTTAGCTCAAGCGTGGCTTGCACCGGCCAGTCGGGCCATCCTGCCCGCAGCCGGTTGAGCGGAACCGGTGGCAGCGTCAGCCGGGCTGAACCGTGCGGGCCGTCCGGTTGCAGGTGAACATCCCCACTCAGGTTGACCGGTGCCGGGGTCGTCAGGGTTTGCTCAATGTGCAGTTGCCGGTCATTGCCCGCCAGCGTTCCCTGACCCGCCCACTGCGGTGAGGCTGGCGGGCCAACCCGCCAGGCCAGCCGGGCCATTAGCGGCGTATCCGCCGCAACCTGCCAGTTGCCGGTAGACTGGAGCCAGAGCGACGGATTGTCCAGAGTCAGCTCATCCACCTGCAGGCCATTTCGATCCAGGCTGAAGGCCGCGCCAAGCCGCTGAAGGCGGAGGGGTTCGGTCGTACCGACACCCTGCCAGCTTAGCTCGTTCAGGCTCAGTGCGTCGACCCGGAGACTCCATCCGGCCGGAATATCAGGCCAGGGCAAAGCAGGGCGGGGTGACCCGGTCGACGCCTGCATTGATCCCTCGATTCCCTCCAGACTCAGGCGGGCGATGTGCAGCCGTCCCTGCCACAGGGCGGCTGGACGAATCAGCCACTGGACTCGTCGGCAACGCAGCCGCAGCGGGGGCGAATGCCAGACCAGATCGTCCAGCAGCAAGCCCTCCGTAGCCGACAATTCCCAGTGACCGACCTCAAGCCGTTCACCGATCCACAGTCGGGCCGCTACAAACGCGCACAGCAGCACGGCTGCCAGCCAGCGGAGGATCATAGTTCAGGGCCCACCATGAAATAGACCTGGAAGGGATCCAGTCCCTGCACCAACGGCAGGGCCACATCAAACCGAACCGGGCCGAACGGCGACCGCCAGCGCACGCCCAGTCCGGCCCCCTGGGCCGGGGTGTGTGGCCGCAGGGCACTGAAAGCACTGCCCGCATCGTAAAACACCGCAGCTCCCCAGTTGCGCCACAGCGTGCGCTCGTACTCCAGGCTGGTGGTCAGCAGAAACTGTCCGCCAAGGTGCTGACCGCGTGCATTGAGCGGGCTGATCTCGTTCAGGCGGTAACCGCGTACCGAGTTGTTGCCGCCGGCATAAAATCGTTGGGTCAGGGGCAGGCGGGAAAACCTGTCGGTGGCGATATAGCCCAGTTGCGCCCGTGCGATCAGGCGATTGTCATCGTGGATAGTGCGAATGCCCTTGGCGTCGAGCAAAAACCGGAGGAAGGTGGCATCGGACAAAGCCGTACGGGCGGCTCCGGTGACCGATAAACCCAGACGCATCCCGTTGCGGGTATCCACGCTATTGTCGGCATCCACCCAGGTATAGCCCAGTCCCGGCAGCAACAGGAACGCGGTGCGTGTGCCGTCGATATCGAAGGTCTCCCGATGAAAATCCAGCGACATCACTTCACGCAGTCCCCAGCGTATTCGACTGCGTTTGAGGCCCGCCACTTCAATCCGGCTCTGCCCGGCTTCAGTGTCTTCGTCACGCAGACGCGCACTCAGCCCCCACTGCTCCCGCACCGGATCCTGCAAGGGAATGGTGTAGAGGGCATCCAGCTCACTGCGGATCAGCGACAGGCGCAGGGTACTCTGGAAACTGTGGCCATAACGGTTAATGTAGCGGTTGCGATAGCCCAGGGTCAGGCGCGGGCCGGTATCAACCCCGTAACCCGCACCGGCCTGGTAACGGTTACGCCGGTTCATACCCAGTTGAACCCGCACCGGAATGTGCGTGTCGGCCCGTTGGTCGAGTACCGGTTCTACATCGGCCTGGGCAAAAAAGCCGCTGTTCAGCAGATTTTTTTGCAGTTCAAGCAGCGATGCTGCCTGGTAGGGGTCTCCCGCCGGTAAATTGCCGAACCGCTGCAACAAAGCCGGGTTCAACGGGGTCTCATTGAAAGTGAGGGCACCATAACGGTAGCGTGGCCCGGTCTCCAGGTGCAGGATCAGTTCCGCCGTATAGCGTTCCAGATTGATTCGGAGTTGGTGCTGACTGAAACGGGCATCGAAGTAGCCTCGTTCGTTCATGCGGTTTTGCCAGGAACGCCGGGTTCGGTCATACAGGGCATGGTCGAGTCGGTCGCCCGGTTTGAGTGGATAATCGGTCAAAAGGGTTTGCAGGGCGGGATCGTCCTGACCCTCACCGCCCAGACGTAGATCGACCGTGGTCAGCCGTAATGGCTCACCCGGATCAACCCGGTAGCTGGCAATCCAGCCGCCATCACGCTGATCCAGTCGCAGGTCAAGGCGCGGACGGTAATAGCCGAAAGGCTCCAGGGCAGCGCGAATTTCGCCTTCGGCCAGGTCATGGGCATAACGGACACGGGCCGGATCCGTGCTGTCAGCGTCCTGAACCAGGGTCAGCCGGGCTCTCACATTCTGCGCCAATGGCGGTTCCAGACCGCTGATTGTGACGGTCACCGGGGCCGCCCACCCGTTGTCGCAGCCGATCGCCCCGAGCAGGCAGGCCACCAATACGGCACGCACGCGCCGGGCAACCGGGCGGGCACCATCCGTCAGGCGTTGCGCCGGATAACCGGCTCGCGGAAAATTCATACGCATCTGAAAACACTCAAACATGTACCGATTACCCGACCACGAACCGCCGCTCTGGTGGCAAGGCAACCTCATTTATCAGGTGTATCCCCGCTCATTCATGGACGGCAATCAGGACGGTGTCGGTGATCTGATCGGCCTGAACCAACGGCTGGATTATCTGGAAGCACTGGGAATCCGTTGCGTCTGGTTGTCGCCGGTATACCCGTCGCCCCTGTATGACTTTGGTTACGACGTGGCAGATTATACGTCGATCGACCCTGTGTTCGGCAGTCTGGCCGAGTGGGAGCGGTTGCTGGGCCGGATGCACGCCAAAGGCATGAAACTGATCATGGACTGGGTACCCAATCACACCTCGCATCAGCACCCCTGGTTTATTGAAAGTCGGGCAAGCCGAACCAGCCCCAAACGGGACTGGTATATCTGGCGTGATCCGGGTGAGGCGGGGGGGCCGCCCAACAACTGGATCAGCTTTTTCGGTGGCTCCGCCTGGGAGCTGGATGCCGCCACCGGGCAGTATTATTTACACCAGTTTGTCCGGGAACAGCCGGAGCTGAATTACCGCAACCCCGCCGTGCTGGAAGCCATGCTGGAAGCCATGCGCTTCTGGCTGGACAGGGGGGTGGATGGATTCAGGGTTGATGTCCTCTGGTTGCTCATCAAGGATGCGGCATTTCGGGACGAACCCCTGAACAGGGACTGGAATGGCGAAAATCCGCACGCCCGCCTGCACCACATTCACACGGCCAACCAGCCGGAGGTTCACCCGATCGTACGGGCGTTTCGTGCCCTGCTGGATCAATATCCGCAACGGGTCATGATGGGGGAAATTGATCTGCCTTTTGCAGAACTGATGACCTATTACGGCATCCAGCGAGATGAATGCCACCTGCCGACCAATTTCAGCCTGATTCATACCCGCTGGACGGTGGCTGCGGTCAGGCGAGTCATTGATGACTACCTCGCCAGCCTGCCGGTCGGAGCCTGGCCCAACTGGGTTCTGGGAAATCACGACCAGCGACGCCTGGCCAGCCGCCTGGGCCAGCCTCAGGCCCGGGTTGCCACCCTGCTGTTGCTGACCCTGCCCGGTACCCCGGTCTGGTATTACGGTGATGAAATCGGCCTGGAGAACGGCATCATTCCGCCAGAGCAGATCAGGGATCCGCAGGCAGTCAACCAGCCGGATCGGGCCGGGCAACTGGGCCGTGATCCGCAACGCACCCCCATGCAGTGGGATGCTTCGGCCCATGCCGGTTTCACCCAGGCTGGAGTGATGCCGTGGCTACCGGTGTCGGTTGATTATCTGCAACGCAATGTGGCGGTACAGGACAGCGATGAAGCTTCGTTTCTCGGTTTTTTCCGGCAACTGATCCGGCTACGCACCCAAATCCCGGCCCTGACCCGGGGTGACTACAGCCCACTGCTGGTTACGGGCGATGCGGTGCTGGCGTACCGTCGCACCTGGAACGGCAAAACCTGGCTGATCCTGCTCAATTTTTCGGCAGAACGGCAAAGGCTTGATGGCAGGCAGTACCTGGCGGGCGGTCGCAAAATTCTGAGTACCCTGACCCGCACCGGTTCGGAGGTGGCGAACATAGCGGCAGACATCACCCTTGAGCCGGATGAAGGCTGTATTGTGGAGTTGACCGGCCCCGCGTGAGGCCGTGTGATCGGCGGGTCTGCGTCAGAACCTTTGTATTCTGAAGGTAAATAATGCACTGAAAAAGCGTGACAGGGTTCACAGAGGCGGATTCAGGCGGCGCGATAAGCTATCCCCAGGTCGAGAGTACAACCGCTCACGACGCAAGATACTTCATCAATACCTGCTTATTCGGAGATCACGCCCATGAATACATTTTTTCGCACCACCCTGATTTCTACCCTGCTGACCGCCGGGTTCGTTTCACCGGTTTCGGCAACCAGCCTGCCACCGGCTCCCCCGTTCTTTAATGCCAGCCTGATTCGCTGCGTGGATAGCCACTTCAGCAAAAGTCTGGGTACCTGTGGCGGTGACGCCCTGGTCAACGGCCATATCGCCATGACTCCCAAAGCGACCCTGATCAAAGCCGACGGTGCCCTGGCCGATCCGTTCAACCTGTACGAGGTCTACTGGCTGGCTTTGGGTGACAACGTGGCCGATGCGGTGCTGGCCGGTAATGTTGTCACCGATTGCAAAGGCAATGCACGGGGAGCCTTGACTACCATCACCACTGCCAGCGACGCCCTCAATGCCGCAACCGCCACCCCTGTGGTCATCTATCCCACTGCCGGTGAGATGGGGGCCGGGGTGTTTCTGGTCTACAGCCGTGGACCCTGGGCTCATGACAGCGATGGCGACTGTGTGGCGGATACCTACAACACCATCGTGAACGGGGCGGATACCGATGCCTCGCACGCCCTGGCCAACCCGCCGGTCATCCCTGGTATTGACAATGTACAGTTCCTGTCCGGGTATCAACTCCCGAAATTCCCGACTGAAGCCGAAACCGGCAGCGAACCGACCGAAGCCGCGCCGACCGCACCACCTGAAGCGTCGGCTGAACCGGCCATGCAACCGATGATGCAAACCAGTCGGCAACCTGCCCCGAACCGTGGATTCGTGCCCAATTCAGAGGCCATGCCGCCCCAGACCGGATCAACCGGCGAGACGAGCGGGACTCCGCCGACCACACAGCCGGGCGTTTCGGCTGAAGCGGCCATGCAGCCGATGATGCCAGGCCGTCCTCCGCGTGAAGGCGAAAACCGGCTGCCGCCCCGGGCCGAGGGGCAGTCGCTGCAGAATGGTAGCCTGAGCGACACCACCCGCCAGCAACCGACTCGCCGTACCCGTCGCTAGCAGAGCCCTTCACCCAACGACCACCCCGCCCAAAATTCCCCTCCTTTGGAGGGGAATTAAAACCACCCCGCCCTGCGGGCACCCCTCCAGGGGAGGGGAATGATGGAGGGGAGTACTTCGCTCTGCGATCCGGCTCTTTTTAATTCCATAAAGCACTAAAAAGCATACTTTTTGCGACTTTTTGTCGTATTTATACTGATTGCTAGCACCCGATTGTGACACCATAATGACAGCACATCAGATCGCGGTGATCTGATTGATTACTTTGAGGAGGCGTTGCCATGTTTACTGTCAGACTGGTCACTTTTGCAGCCATGCTGCTGGTGTTTTATGGGGGGCTGAACACATTGTTTGGCATCAATGGCCTGCTGTATCTCGGACAGCAATGGAGTTGGCTGGGGGCGTTTTTCCTGGCCATTGTGACCAGCGTGCTGGTGGCCTGGGTACTGGTATGGAATATCGGGCGGATCGTAGTCCGTTACAGGCAGGAAAAATGTCGGTTGAAACTCCAGACCGTCATGGTTGCCAGCCAATCCGGCAAGCGTTCGTAAATCCCGAAAGCGATACCATGCCCCCCGTCCACGCACTTGCCCGATGGCAAGCTCAACGCCCGGGGGGTGACCGTGACTTTCAAACCGCCTCACTCCGTTTGCGCTGGAGGGTTGACTCAATCCGTTCCAGGAGTGGCTTCATGCCAATCGGCTTGGTGGCAAAATCGTCAACACCGGCCAACACGGCGGCATCGCGCTCTTCGTCCATGGCACCGGCAGTCAGGGCGATAATGGGCAGATGTTCCCCGCCGGGCAATTGACGGATGCGGCGAGTCGCTTCCAGACCGTCCATCACCGGCATTTGTATATCCATCAGGACGATAGCGTAGACGCGCTGTTCGGCCAGTGACTGGCGGACAGATTCCACTGCCTCCTCGCCATTTTCGACCTCAGTCACTTCAATATGTACCTTTTGCAGCATCCGGGTCACGATCATGCGATTGACTGCGGTGTCATCTGCCACCAATACCCGCAAGCCCGCCCAATTGACCGGCACCGGTGCAGCCGTCGGGGTGGCGATTGTATCCGGCACAGTGCTTGAGGCCTGAAGCTCCAGTTCTACCCGGAAGCAACTGCCCTGACCCGCCACACTGCTGACCCCCACTTCGCCTCCCATCAATTCTGCCAGCTTTTTACAAATGGAAAGCCCCAGACCAGTGCCACCGTAGTAACGGCTGGTCGAACGTTCCGCCTGCACGTAGGGCTGGAACAACCGTTGTTGGGCTTCCGGACTGATGCCGATACCGGTATCTATCACTTCAAAACGCAAGCGACCGCCAGTACCAGGCCGGGCAGAGAGGGTGACGCCGCCCTTTTGGGTAAATTTGATGGCATTACCGACAAAATTGGCAAGAATCTGCCGAATGCGGGTCGGGTCGCCGTGTACATAACGGGGTAGTTCGGGGTCAAGCCAGAGGGTGAAGCGCAGATTTTTGGCCTGAGCCAGACTGCAGTACCCCGAATCCATGTCATTCAGCAGTGCGTGAAGGTCGAAATCAAGGTATTCGATTTCCAGATTGCCAGACTCGATTTTGCCCAGATCCAGCACGCCGGAAATCATCCCTACCAGAGCGTGGCCACTGGCCGCAATGCGGCGGACATAGTCGATACGCTGGACGTCGTCAATATCGGTTGCCAGAGCCAGTTCCGCCATGCCGAGAATGCCGTTGAGCGGGGTTCTGAGTTCGTGGCTGGTAGTCGCCAGAAAGCGGGTTTGTTCCTCGCGGCGACGGGCCTGATCCCGGGCTTCCCGTTCGGCGTCTGCCAGTTTCAGCAGGGCATGCTGACGGCTTTTTTCCCGGTGTCCGTGGCGAACATACAGCAGTCCCAAAATCAGGACGCTGGTCACAAAGGCATGGCTGTGAAAGATATGGATGGCCCAGGTCGTCGATACCGTTTCAAATCCCAGGGCCGGGTTGACGGCTACGACACCGATCAGCAGGAAAATGGCGTGGTAGAGTATCAGCCCCCGGCGAGGTAGAAGGTAAGCCGATTGATCGGGTTGTTCCCGCCAGATGCGCGTTGA